>JAJRTB010000260.1 GCA_024278495.1 Deltaproteobacteria bacterium | reverse complement strand
CGAGAGACCAGAGTTCGACCGTGCCAAAGGCCAGAGGAGTAAACAGAAGCAGAAAAAGGAAGAGAATAAATGAGCTGCGCTGTAAGGCGGGCACGGCGGGCGGGTTCATGAAATGGGACGAAATTCGAGATTCCGGAGAATTTTTTCGGGATTGGCCTGGACGAGTCTGGCAGCCTGATCCCTGCCCATGAGTCTGGTGGCCATGTTGCGGGCCCTGTGCAGGATCGGGGCTCGAAAATCAGGGCCGTGGGAATCGGTACCGATAAAATCAACCATCCTTTTGAAGAGCAGATAAAGGGCGCATTGCTGAATATCCGGCCCATGCTCGCCGGTCAGGGAGCCGGCCGTCACCTGGACCAGCGCACCGGCCTCTCTGTGGACGGCCAGCAGTTCCGGCTGCTGCAGGACCATGCTGTTGCGCTCCGGGTGGGCGATAACAGGTACCAGGCCCTGATCGAGAAGACCGTTCAGGATGGTGAGGGCGTCGTTGGGGATATAGGCGGGCGGATATTCAAGGAGCACATACCTGCTGCCGGCCAGGGTGTGGGTCGCGGCCAGGCCGGCAGCCAGATGGCAGGGGAGCTCGTGACCGGGGAATATAGCGACGGAAATGTTTCGGCGGGCCAGTTCCCGGTTCAGGTCCTCCACCGCCGTCAGTACCGTCTCGCTGCTGACGCGTATGCCATCGGTATGCGGAGTGGCAATAATGGTTCTGATGCCGTCGTCGTCGGCGGTTTTCGCCATGGCCACGGAGGTCTCCAGGGACTGCGGACCGTCGTCCAGCCCCGGCAGGATATGGGAGTGAATGTCAATCACCTTGCGCCGGTCCCGTCACTGTCCTCTTGGTAATACCTGTAATAATGGGCATAGGAAAACGGACCGGAAAGGCGGGAACTCAGGCCGTTGAGGATAACCCCGAGAATACGGGGTCTGAACTCGTTGAGGTTTTTCAGGCCCAGCTTGAACGTATCAAATGTTGTTTTACCCGCCCTGGTGATCAGGACGGTGCCGTCGGCCATGGTGCTGAGCACAAGCCCGTCCGCAAGGTTGATGATCGGTGGTGAGTCTATAATGATATAGTCGAAATCTTTTTCCAGCTGCTTGAGCAGGATTTTCAGGCGCTGGGAACTGATGAGTTCAACCGGATTCGGGGGTATGGGCCCGGCCGGCAACAGGTAGATTTTTTCTTCCCGGGTCGCATGGGTAACATATTCATCGATGTTGCCGGAGAGGAAGCTGGACAGGCCGGTTTCATTGGGGACCCGCAAGAGGGAGTGAAGACGCGGCTTGCGCATGTCTGCGTCAATCAACAGGACCCGTTGCGCTACCTGGGCCATGGTTCGGGCAAGATTCAGGGCGGTGGAGGTCTTGCCCTCCTGTGCTTTCATGCTGAGAATGAGAATTATCTGGGGGGGGTGATCGGCTGAAGAGAGGAGCAGGCTGGAGCGGATCAGCCGGTAACTTTCCGCAATGGGAGATTGAGGGTTGTCGACGAAGATGTTTTCTATCCGTTCATTTTTCCTGGCCTGGAGGACCGTGCCCAGGACGGTCAAGCCATACCTGTTTTCAAGATCGTCCGGTGTCTTGATTGTATCGTCAAGGTATTCCACCAGCAGGGCAAAACCGATACCGGCGGCCAGGGCGAGGATAAAGCCGATCAGAATTGTCCTTCTGGGCCGCTGGTTGGACGGCTCCCGCGGCAGAGAGGCCTCCCGCATGACCCAGATGTTGACATTCTGGGATTCCTCGGTAACGCTTGCCTTTTTCAGGCTTGAAGTCAGCGCCTCGTACAGGGCCCGGCTTGATTCGACCTCCCGCTTCATGATGGAGTACTGGATGAACCGTTCGTTGACGTCCAGGAGCTCCTCCTTGGTCGAGTTGAGCAGTTCCCGCAGGTTGTTTTCGTTGGATCGGGCCAGTTCATATGATTTGTGAACCGACTCAGTGATACGCTTTATTTCCAGATTTTTTTCCCTGAGCAGGATATCGCGGTCTTCGACAGCCTTGATCATGGCCGGATGCCTGGGGCCGTACTTCTGGGACAACTCCTGGACCCGTTGTTCAGCCTTGAGTATCTGGTCCCGCAATGACTGCAGTGTCGCACTTTTCCTGAAGACCGGCAGGGTTTCCAGAACCTGTGGAGAATCACTGAACCGGGCTATCTGGTCACGCAGATCCTCCAGCTCTTTCCGCCTGGCCTCGGCGCTGGACAGCTCCGTGCTGAACTGGCTCAGTTTTTCCGGATAGATCGCCAGCCGGTTCTCCAGGGTCACCAGGTTATGTTCCCGCATATACTTCTGGAGGTTTCGTTCCGACTCTTCCAGTTTCTTCCGCTCCTGTTCAGCCTTGGCGGACATCCACCTGAGAGACTGCTGGGTACCGCTCAGCTTGATTTCCTGCGTCTCCTCGATATAGGCCTGAACAATGGCGTCCGTGATCATCCTGGCCAGGCGGGGGTCGGAGTCAGTGTAGAGGATATTGACGACCCGGGTTTCCTTGACGGGCTGGACATCAATGCCCGACTTGATGATATCGGCAATGCGCCCCTGTTCCAGTTTCTCTCTGTCTGCAACGGGAGCGGCTCCGGGCTCCGGGCTGTTTCCGTCCTCAAGGAGTGACTTGAAAAAGATGGTTACGGATTTCCTGACAGAGGTGATCAGTGATGGATCGGCCGGCTTCGTTCCCAGAAAATGAGTGCGATAGCGGGTGTCGAGTTGCAGATCCTTAACGACCCGCAAGGCGACTTTTCTGCTCCTGATGATCTCGGTCTGGGTGGGAAGAAATTCAGGGTCCCAGTAATAGTAGGTCCCGAGCCCGGCACTGCCCGGTCCCAGGTTCCGTTCCATCAGGATGGTTGACGTGGAGGTGTAAAGCGGTTCTTCCTTGCTTAAGCCGAGAATGAGGGCGATGGTGAAAACGATGAGAAAAACAGTGACAACCATTCCCCTTCGCTTGTTGAGTATATCGAGATAATCGCGCAGGGAGAGGTTTTGTTCAAGTTCTGTCGGGCTCTGGTCAGGGTACATGGTCAAAGGACTCAATAATCGCTCATGTATAAACAGAGCTTGCAGAATTAAAAATTAAAAAAAACTCTCCGGGACGATGATAACGTCGTCAGGCTGTACTTTCATATCCATTTCCACATTTTTGTACAGCGTTTTCACACCGTCGACGATCCGGACAATCCGGACACTTGACCGGGCGGCCTTGCCGGTAAACCCGCCCGCCAGGGTAATCAGCTTGAGAACGGTAATGTTGTCGCCGCATTTATAGGCATTGGGGGATTTTACCTCACCGTTCACATAACACATGCCCGCCCTGCTGACATAAATAGTGTCCCCGTCACGAATGGGGATGTTCTGGCTGAGGTCGCCGCCCTCGATCAGGGATTTGACATTGATGGTGACGACGTCGTCCTTTCGGCCGTTTTTGCGTTTGATGGTCGCGGTATCACCAAAGTCGTCAGCCAGTCCGCCTGCCTTGGAGATCAGTTCCAGAAAGGTTATCGGTCCGCTTATTTCAATGATTCCGGGTTTGTTGACCCGGCCCAGGACTATCGCCTTTTTGCTGCGGAATTCCTGGACAAATATATTGACCTGGGGGTTGATAATATAGCCGTTGGCCAGCAGCTCGGCAATGCGGCCGGATGCCTGGGAAACGGTGAGACCCTCCACCTTGACCTGGCCGAGCAGGGGCATGATAATGTTGCCGTTGTCACTGATCCGGGTGGTTGTCTCGAGATCATCGTTGTCGTACACGGTGATTTTCAGCACGTCCCCGGGACCGAGAAAATAATCGGCCGCACCGGTTATGACAACGGTGCACGTCAACACCAGAAAAAGTATGCCTGCAGGCACGCCAGGCCGGGTAATAATACATTTCACCATGAGTGTATTTTTATATGAATCGTGAGGAATTACAAGCTAGAAGGCTATGTTCAGGCTGATCCGGACAGTCTGGGTGGTATAGTCGTAGAGATTTTCATTTGAATTACGGCTTTCAAATGAGTAGGCCAGCTCAGCCGCGAGCCAGTCCCTGAAGGAGTATTGAATCCCCGGTTGAACAGTCAGGGAGGTGTCCCGGCGCGCGGTGGCGGGCAGGAGAGCGTCACCCGCCCTGCTCAACCCGGCGTAATCCGAAAATTCATACCGGAAGTCGCAGAATGCGCGAATATTGTTGGAAACCTGCTGGTCATATCTGAATCGTGCCGCAACCGTGTCCACCCCTCTGTGTGCCAGGCTGTTGCTCTCTTCCAGGGCCTTGTAGACGGAAAGGGATATTTTGGTCTTCTCGGTGACGGTATAGTTGAAGCGCGCCTCCATCGTGAATGTGCCGGACTCGCCGCTGTCGGAATGTTCATATTTTTGGACCTGGTATCCTCCCTTGGCCATTAACGATGTCCTGGCGGAGCCTTTCCAGTCTATTCCCGCGTACACAAAGATATTGTCACTGTCATTACCGGTCTCCTCACGATATCGAACAACAGCCCGGGCGTATTCGGCAAAGACAGATGTCTTGGGACTGTATGTATATGAAAGGGACAGCCCATACCTGTCGTCAGTTCTGTTCAGCCTGTTGTTCACCGGTTCATCGTATTCAACATAAAAATTGGTATAGTCAAGAAGGAGCGAGACCCTGTGGCCTGTGTCAAAGTTGAGGGCGGCGTAGGCCTGGTTGGTCAGGTATTCTCTGATCCGTGAGGGCGTGGAAGTCACACGGGGGAGGGACTGTTCAAGGGTGAAATCACCGGGCAGGAAACTGCCTATGTCAATCTGGTCCCGATCACGGATGAACCTGTCCATGATGCGGAAAGACAGGCCGACCGGCAGGTTGTACTGAAAGGTTCCTTCAAGGTTCCAGGCGGTATAGTTCAGTTCCGGGTCTGCTGAATAGGTCCTGTAGTCAAGCCCTCCGAGGAGATAGGCCTGAAAACGGTCAAAGGTTCCCCGGTCAGGGAGCGAGTACCTGCTGCCTCCGATCGCGACGTTATAGGGGGAAAGTCTTGCCGGAGGCTTTTCCGCCCGGGGGACGGAGAACCATATTCCCGGTGCAGTGGATGACTGAAAGCTGTCTGTCTCATCTACATTCAGGTTGTACAGGTTATCGGTCCACTCGCCCCGTAACGATACAAAGGGGTGCAGTTTGCCGCCATAGTACCCGAACAGCTCGTCATCGTCAGGATTGCCGAACATCATGGCCGTCCGGGGCTCATTGTCGGGCAGGAGCGTTTCCGGGGCGGCCTGATTCGCGATAAAGGATTCAGCGTCAGTCTGATAGCGGTGGTCCCGGACGGAGTCTTCTGATGCGGTGAGTGCGCCGGTCAAAAAAGGGGGGTCCTGAGACAGGCTTTTCTGCTGTGCATAAACAGCAGGAGAACAGGTCAGGTGAACAAAAGCTGACAGGAATACAACAGGGCACAATCGCGCCTGAAGCATGCTGCGGACAGGTGTGGCCGGATTCATGGAAACGGCTGGAAACGTTATCTGAAATTTGAAGGGCTGGCAAAGCCGGAGTTGCCCGCACCCGGCGAGAGAGGCGGGGCGGTTTGCTGCGGGGTTGACACTTTGATTTTTTCTTCCAGGGCATCCGGGCACTCCTCAAGCGCCAGTTCATAGCCGGTGGTTATTTTTTTCTCCGGGATGCTGTTCATTTTCGCCGCCCTGTGTATCACTTCCAGCGGAACAAGGGCGCAGAAGAGAGCTTTGACAAGCTTTTCTTCGGCCAGACCGTCGATGGAACGTGAAAGCCTGATGACCTGGTCGGCGGAATATCCCTTGCTCAGGGCGGTGATAACTGCCTCGTCAAGGCCTCTGGCGCTGTAAATTTTCCTGAACGTGTCCGGCCATTCAGCGAGAACTGTCGCTGCCGCCGTAAGAAAAATAACCAGGAACAAAAATGTTTTTTTCAAAACAGAACCTCTTGAAGCTGCGCAATGGGTTGACTGTCGACTGCCCATTAACAATTTGAACTTTCATATCAATTGTACCCTATGTTTTATTGACAATCAATATCAATATGCTTAACGGGTTGGGAAAGAGTGTTTTTTTGCCTTTCAGGGTGGGAATCCTGTTGGCCGTGGCTGGAACCGGAAATCCGGTCATGGCGGTGTGAACCTGTTACGGGCGCCACGTCTTCGCACGATCACGATCGCTTTGCCTCGTATGGAGGGCCGTGATGGACGATTGCGCCTGCCCTGATCAGCGGCGCTCACTCAGGATCGCTTACGGTTTCGAGCGAGTGAAACGTAAACGGTCACAGGCCACCTCGCTTTTGAACGATCAGTCCGGCTTACGGAGCAAAAAGTATGCTGCGCCGAACTGCCTGTCCACAATCAAGGCGCCCTGTACCCACTTGCAATGTAGCGGTTTTATACATTTTTTCATTTTACCCTGTGACGGCTTACAGTGAGACCGCGGAGTTTGCCGCTACACAGGATATTGAAGACGTGCCGGCGGGGAGGGGGCGCGGGAGAGAGTATATCTTCTGTTCAGTTTATTGCGGCGGGTACCTGCCCATATTGCATGGTGCCCGGACTGCGGGTTCCGGTATCGGTCCTCCGGTGCGGCGAGAAACGGTGTTGTACCTCCTGCGCGAGAGACGGCAAGGGTGTCTGTCCCCTTTCGTTCTCCACCCGGTCGAGCCACAGGATAAATTTTTCTCTATGGCTGCGTGTTTCCGTAACAAGCTTTTGTCTGATTTTCTCAGCCTCGCGGTTCTTGAAGGTGAATATGTTCAGAAAGGAAGATTCAAGGGCCGAATTTTCAACCACCAGGGCGATAGTAATGGCTTCGTGCAGGTCAACTTCGCCGATGAAAGCCCTGATGATCTGTCGTTCGGCAAAGTGAATACCCCTGCTTGCCGTCAGAATTGTAATCGTTGAATCCCTTGAACTGATACGTTCGTCACGCAGAAGTATTGATAACTCTGCAAGCCATCGGGCATGTCGGCACTCTTCCTCGGCAAAGTCCGCCCACCTGCCGCTGACCGCCGGAAAAATTTTCCCAAACGTAATATAAAGGCTGGCCATTGACATTTCAAATTGAATCAGGGTGTCTATAAGGTTTTCGTGAGTTGTCTGGACCATGTTTCCTCCCTTCCGGTTGTGTTACGTGAAGACGTCGGGCCTGATGGTCATGATTGCATTTTACCCTGGGATTGGTTTCTTCGGGGTTAGAATAAAATCAGCTCTGGTTTGCGAAACTGTCCGGCATAATACTGGTTGGTCTGGGGTTCCCAGAAAAAAATCTCCCTGTTGCGATTGACAAAAATATTCAGGGCGTGCCGGTAACCGTCGGCGGTTATGACAAACATTGCTCCAAAGGCATAGTTGCGCAGGGGCACCAGCGCCGCTATGGCGTAGTCGTCACAGTCCCAGTCGGGATTATGCCGGATCTTGCACAGTTGGGCCACCTGCCTGTTGTCGGCGAGCATATACTTCGAATCGCTCAGTTTTATTACCACGTCTCCAAAATATTCGGTCAACAGTCTGTACAGTTCCAGGGCGGTTATCTCGTCCTGGTGGGCAACAACTCTGTCCGGCGACGATAATTGCCCCCTCTGGAGAGTGTTTACGCCGCCGCACCCGGCAAGTAACAGGAGGGATATCATGATTACGGCTTGGATTGTTGTTTTCATGATGCACCTCATTTTCTGTTTTTTTTACCTGCTTGTCCATGGAGTTGCATCATGTGTGCCAACTTGTGTATGGTCGTGTCTTGAGTATATTTTCTCTTTAATTGCTATATGTTATAGCTGCCATTGGCATGTTCGCCCTGTGGGGTGGACGCAGAATAGTGTAACTGGCTGTAAACATTGTTCACTATTGTTTACAGTTGGCTGCGGGGGTAAGCTGGTTTTTGTCCGGAAATGAGGTTTTTTGTTCGAGATCAGATAAGCGGCTATCGGGAGACTCCGGGGGTGGCGAAAGTTGGGCAGTGGCAACTCGTCTATGGGGTTGTACTGTCGGATTCGCAAAAAAACGCGATTCCGACGGTTCAGCGTTGTATCTGGTTGAATTATCGAAGTGCTCAGCCAGGATTTTCGACTTTTTTCGAGTTCATCATAATTCGGAAGGCCAAAATCTTGCGCCGAATGATGGGGCATGCTACAGTTATAATTATTAAACGCATTGTTGACCTGCCCGTGGTGGCCGGTTGAAAAGTAACTCGTCACAGGCACCGCAACTCCGCACCGTCGCACTTGCCCGCATAGTCGGCTATAGCGGCAGGCGTGATCGTGCAGGCAAGCGGAGCGCAGCGGAGACCCCGAATATACGGCGCCTGTGAGCGCTTACAAAAAAACAGCGCTACATGGCGACTTTCTATAACCTGTACCCGTTCGGAAATGGTCCTTTTGCGTCTCCCGACGCTCGCGTTTGCGAGATTCCGAAGGGCTGTATCCGGGCGACTATTTGTCAGGGCAATCCAGCTGCTCCGTGGTGAACAAGTTGATGTCGGTTTCCGGCAGGCAAAGCAAAATACTGGTCGTTGATGATGATCTCCTGATGCGGAAAAGCATTGCGTCCGTGCTGCGAAACAGCGGGTACGAGGTGACCGCTGCCGAGAACGGTCAGGATGCGCTGGCCATGTTTGAAACCGAAAAGCCTGATGTGATGCTCCTTGACCTGCGCATGCCGAAAATGGATGGCATCCAGGTGTTGTCGGCTCTGGGCGAGAAGGTCAGGGAGCGCCCGGTTATTATCGTTTCCGGGGCCGGTTCCCTGGATGACGCTGTCAGCGCTTTAAAGCTCGGTGCCTGGGATTATCTCGTCAAACCGATTGATGACGCTGTTCTTGAGCACGCTGTCGGCAGGGTTCTGGAACGGTTGTCCCTGCTTGAGGAGAACAGGCGATACCAGCTCTACCTTGAAGAAGAGGTTGAGAAACGAACGGCGGAGCTGCACCGGGCCAGGAAAATGGAAGCCATCGGAACGCTTGCCGGGGGAATAGCCCACGATTTTAACAACATACTGTCAGTTATGATCGGCTATTGCGAGATGGCGATGGACCAGCTGCCGCGGGACAGCAGGGTGGTCAGGGACCTGAAAAGGGCCCTGGCCGCCGGTAACAGGGCAACGGACCTGGTGAAACAGATTCTCGTCTTCAGCAGGCAGGCGGAACAGGAATTGCGTTCCGTTAAAGCGCAGTACCTTCTCAAGGAGTTAGTGAAATTTATTGAAGCCTCCTTTCCGGCTACCATCAAAGTGGAAGCGTCCATTGATCTGGACTGCGGCCCCATTCTGGCAGACCCTGCTCAACTGCAGCAGGTTGTTATGAATCTCTGTGTCAATGCACGGCACGCAATGTCTGAGTCCGGCGGTACGCTCGGGATTGAGATGACCCAGGTGGATGGGTTGCCTGAAGGTCTGGTGCTTGACAGGGGCGGTGCCGGGGCCGGACAGTATATAAAAATATCGGTTTCAGATACCGGACACGGCATAGGCGAGGAGTTGCGGCACCGGATATTTGATCCTTTTTTTACGACCAGGCGCATGGGGGAGTGCAGCGGCCTTGGTCTGTCGGTCGTGCACGGCATTGTCAGGAAACTCAACGGGAATATCGTCGTGAAAAGCGAGGAGGGCCGGGGCGCGGAATTTCAGCTTTTCTTTCCCGTGTCCGAGGAGGTTCCGCCGCAAAATGGAGAGGGAGCCGACCTTCTTGTCCCGGGAAACAATGAACGGGTCATGGTGGTGGACGATGAGGTTGACGTGTCTGAAATGCTGGGCCGAATGCTTGCTGACCTGGGGTACCGGGTAACAACCTTCGTGGACAGTGGGGAGGCATTGAGGCATTTTACCGGCAATGCGGCGGATTATGACCTTGTTGTAACGGACATGACAATGCCCGGCCTGACCGGCAGGGAACTGGCCGTTGAGATGATGTCGATACGTCCCGGTATCCCCATTGTCCTGTGCACAGGGTTCAGTGAGCAGATGGATGCGGAGCAGGCTAAATCCCTGGGGATACAGGAGTTTGTAATGAAACCTGTTGGCAGGAAAGAGTTGGCTCGTATCGTGCGCAGGGTGCTGGATAATGGCTGATATTTTAGTTGTTGATGATGACAGGGCCTTGTGCGAGATGCTTGTTGATTACATCAAGCGCAGCGGTCACGCGGCGGACGGTGCGACTACACTGGCGGATGGAATGAAACGGGCTGAGTCGGGAGAGTATGACGTCATTTTTCTTGACGTGCAGATGCCCGATGGCAATGGTCTTGACTATATACCGAAATTCAGGGCGTTGCCTGTTGAGCCGGAAGTGATTATCATGACCGGCAAGGGTGACCTTGACGGCGCCACCCAGGCTATCTCAAGCGGTGCGTGGAGTTATCTCAGGAAACCCCATGTCGTTCGGGACCTGTTACTTCATCTGACCAGGGCTCTTCAGTATCGGGAAGAAAAAAAGCGGATCAAAAAGGTTCCTATTGTCTTGAAAAGAGACAATATCCTGGGCAGCAGTCCGCAGATCATGAAGTGCCTGGATCAGGTCGCCCTCGCCGCCGACAGTGATGCGAGTGTTTTGATTACAGGTGAGACGGGAACAGGTAAGGAGGTTTTCGCCCAGGCGATTCACGAGAACAGTCACCGGGCGGCTGGGAATTTTGTGGTGGTCGATTGCGCCTCTCTGCCTGAGAACCTTATCGAGAGCATGTTGTTTGGCCATGCAAAAGGTGCTTTTACCGGGGCTGACAGGTCAAGGGAGGGGCTGGTGAAACATGCCGACGGCGGCACTCTTTTTCTCGATGAGGTTGGTGAACTTCCCGTCAATCTGCAAAAAAGATTTCTCCGGGTCCTGCAGGAGCACAGATACCGTCCTGTCGGCGATACAAAAGAGGTGAAGAGTGATTTCAGGGTCATTGCGGCAACAAACAAAAGCCTTGACGAGTGCGTGCTGGAAGGTACCTTTCGGGATGACCTGCTGTACCGGCTCCGGGGGATCTGGATCAGGCTGCCGCCGCTCAGGGAAAGGCTCAAGGATATCAGGGATTTGACTGTTTATTATGTGGAAAAGCTCTGTCACCGTTATGGTCTCGAGGTCAAGGGCATTTCACCGGATTTTATCGGGGCGCTCTGCCTGTATGACTGGCCGGGAAATGTCAGGGAGCTGTTTCAGACCCTGGAAAACGTTTTAGCCTATGCCATACAGCACCAAACCCTTTTTGCCAAACACCTTCCCGAGCATTTGCGGATACTGCAGGCTCAGTCCGGCATTAAAGCTGCTGTTCCTGATTTTTCAATCCTGTCCGGTCAACACGGTGAGGACGACTTTCCCAAATGGAAGGATTACAAAGATGACTGTGAAAAAAAATATGTTCAGAAGTTGATGCTGCTGGCGGATGGAAAGAAGAAGAATGCCTGCCGGATATCGGGACTTTCGAGAACCCGCCTGTATCAGTTGCTGAAAAAATATGACCCCAACCGCCTGGACTGACCGGTCCGGCCCGTAAGCACGCCGGGAAATTCCCGCGTCGCACCTGTTTCCACCTTTATCTGCTTCCTGGATCCGTGACGGATAGTTATGGACTGCCCAAGGGTGAACGCTCACGGGTTCAGGTATTTGTAAGATGAGTCGGGTTTACCGTTCATAAAAGTGTACGTTCCAACAGTTTCTTGTACTGCATCCGTCGGGAGTCTTTCTGGTTAGTTTGTTGTTTTGCTGTTGTTTTCGATGCCTGTTGCTTCCGCGTTGGCTTTCAGGCATATTTCGTGCAGAGCTTGATGGTAAAGGCAGTTTCGCCAGCATTCCGGTGCTCGCCGGGGCCGGTGATGGAGCTGTTGCAGGGGCTGAAACTGCAACAGTAACTCCGGGAGGATGTTGAAGGTTCCGGGCCGGAGCCGGAACCCAGAGAGTAAAATTGGAAGGAATAATGAGTCTTTGCTTTTATTCGGAACGGCAGACCCCTTTTGCGCGGGAGTTGTACAGCCGTCTGAGCCGGTTGCGGCGCGGAGGGGAAAAACTGACAGTCAACCGGATCAGCAACTTTGAGCCCGGTCCTGATGTGAAAACCGGGGTCGGTGATGTTGTTGTCCTGTGCGCGGGCAGCAACAAAGAGCTTGATACCATTATATCGAAACGGGAAATGTTTGCCGACAGTCGGGTGATTCTAGTTTTGCCCGATAACGGAGATGAGACGATTCATAAGGGGTATATGTTGAAACCGCGATTTATGGATTTTCCGGACAGTGATCAGGGCGCGCTGATCGATGTGATCAAAAGCGTGCTGGCCCGTGACCGGCACGACTGACTCGCTCGCAACCGGCTGCCATTGCGCTTCCCGCTGTTGCGCGGCGTTTTCACGATGTTTCTTCTGCGAAACGCGGGTTCAGGGAAAACGGGAAGGGGTACATGATGGAAAGACTCGCGAGGCTGCTGTTTTTGCCGGGTGTTGGCATGAATGTCCGGACACTCCAGACGTGCGATCCGGGTGCTGCCGGAGCGCGTGCCGGGCGGTTGCTGACAGTTGTCGGTTACGTCGGGGGGAGCCATGTTCACTATACATGACGTGTTATTGAAAAGGATTCTGTTGTTCGTCCCGGCCACCGCCGTGCTGGGGATCCTGACGGCCAACCTGTTTGTGTACCCTGTTTTTACCCGGATATTGTTACAGCATGCCCAGTCGGATGCCGTCACAATAGCCCGCCATATGTCGACCATGCTGTTTCCTGAGAACGTCCTGTCCGATGAAGCATATTTTGAACAGGCCGGGACAATGATACGGAAAACGGCTGACGAGTTCTCCCTGTACAAGCTCAAGGTATTCAGCGCACGCGGCAGGGTCGTCTATTCAACCGACGCCGGCGAGATAGGGGAGGTGAACAACCTGGAATATTTTCATGATGATGTCGCCGGGGGACGGGTGACGCATAAAATCGTCAGAAAGAACACCAGAACCCTTGAGGGGCGGACGCTGGAGGTTGACGTGGTGGAGACCTATGTCCCCGTGGTCAAAAACGGCAGGTTTGTCGGCGCCCTGGAAGTGTATTTCGATATATCCGGGTCGATCAGGGGTATCAGGAATGCGCTGGCGCTTTGTAACATGATCTCGGTGGGGCTTCTTCTGATATTCTGCGTCACCTGTTTTCTCGTCATTCGCAGGCTGGATACTGTCCTTCTGGAGAAGCAGGAGGCGAGAGTACAGCTGGAAAAGGCCAACGTCAGGATGACCCGGGAAATTGATCAGCGGATCAGGCTCGAGAAGGAACGGGAAGTATTGATCGGAGAACTGCGGGAATCCCTCGACAAAATCAAAGTTCTCAAAGGGCTTGTGCCCATCTGTTCGTTCTGCAAAAACATTCGAAATGACGCCGGGTACTGGGAACAGATGGAGGCGTATATAGAAAAGTATTCAGAGGTTGAGTTCAGCCATGGCCTGTGTCCCGAGTGCGCCCGCAAGCATTATCCGGACCTGAACCTTGAGGGGGGGGAGGAGTCGGCGGCCGGGAAGCGTTAAGGCGTTGCCTGTCGGATTCATTCAGACGCGCGAATCCGCCGGGTTAGTGTTGTAACTTGTCGAATTGTCGTGCTTCCTGGCAAGTGTTAATGGCTTTTTGCGAATTCGTCAGGTTTGCGTTAATCGCCTCTGAGGCGGGATTGTTGTTCCGCAACCCCGGGATCTCCAAACATCCGTTTTTTGACCTCAATGGTGCCTGCGAGCGCTTGCGTTGTTCCGGGGAGCAGATGGGCCGCTCACGTGTTGAATTCCTGCAAAAGTATTGTTAATACTTGGATCTCCAGGCCGTCCATGTGTGATTAACGGGATTTGATTCATGAATGCACAACAGCGGAACAAAAGATCCAGGGTCAGCGTCGGCACGTATGTCACACTGGGCATTGCCCTTGTTTTTTCCCTGTCGGCCGCCCTGCTGCTTCTGGCGATTCACAACCGGCTGCAAACCCATATCCTGCACGAAGCTGAAGTTGAAGCGCGACAGATCTTTCAGCAAAGCCAGGCGATTCGTTCTTATTTTCTCGACATCCTCGGGCGGAACCTCCCGGCTGGGAGGGGTTCGGGCCCCGTGGAAAGTCTCCCTGAAGAGGTCCCCAGGTCGTCAATGTTCTCGGCCCGTGACGTCAACAGGTTGCTGAAATTACTGTCCGGCGGGGATTATATTTACAGGGAGCTGCTTCTTGATGCGCGCGCTCCCGGTGATGATGCGGATGAAATTGACCGGGAGCTTGTCGGCAGGTTGATTTCTCACCCGCAGACAGAAAAGGTTTCAGATGTCCGCCTGGTGAATGGCCGTTACTGTTATGTTGTGGCGTATCGCCGTGACAGCGCCGCCGGTGACGTTTCCGGGAGCTCCCGGGGGCCGGGCGGGAGTCTTGTTGGAAGCGTGCCCGGCGCAGCCCCGGTTGTTTCCATCAGAATTCCGCTTGCCGGGGCGTACGAGCGGACGGCACGGTTGATCAGGGACCTGTCGTGGATGCTGGTTCTGGCCCTTGTGGTTTTCTTTATTCTCCTCTACCTGGTGAACAGGTTTGTGGTTATACAGCCTCTGCGGAGGCTGAGGGATAATGTTCTGGCATTGATCAGGGATGAACAGAAGATAGGCGTGGAAATTTCTATGCCCGGCAGCAGCGAACTCTATGAAGTGGCCGGCGCCTTTAATATTCTGTCGAAAAAATTGTGCTACCAGATAAACCGCCTGGAAGAGACGGTGGCGCTGCGTACCCTGGAGCTGGAAAAATCCATGCTCGACCTCAGGGCGAGTGAGCAGCGGTACCGTTTGCTGGTTGAGAATGCCATTGAAGGAATCTGCGTGATTCAGGATGGGTACGTTACATTTCACTCGCCAAGGATGTCGGAGATAACCGGTTGTTCCTCAAGTGAATTATCCGCCATGCCCTTTGTTGACCTGATCCATCCCGAAGATCGCCGGAAAATAGTGGAGGACCATGCCCGATTGCTTGCCGGCGAGGATTTTTCGCCCCTTTCCACCCTGCGTATTTCTGACAAGAACGGCAGAATCAGGTGGATAGAAATGCACGCAGTGGTTGTTGACTGGGAAGGCACGCCGGCAATCCTGAGTTTCAGTTATGAGATTACGGAGCGGAAACGGATGGAAGATCGTCTGGTTATTGCCGAGAAGATGACAACCATTGCGGGCCTGGCAGCCGGGGTCGCCCATGAGATTAATACGCCGCTCAGCGCTATTCTCCAGTCAAGTCGGGTTATTCTGGACTCCTTTGATGAAAATTCCCGGGAGAACCGGCGCAGCGCGGCAAGGTGCGGTGTTGATCTGGTCGGTCTCAAAAAGTATTTCAGGGAAAACGAAGTCGATTTTTTCCTTGACGGGATCAGAAGCTCAGCCATGAACGCCTCCAGGATAATCAACAATCTTCTTGAGTTCAGCCGGCCCAGAAAAGGAGAGGTGGAACGGGTCAGTATAAACGAACTCCTTGACAAGTCCCTGGAGCTGAGCCGGAACGATTACCAGTTACGGAAACGATACGATATTATCAATATCAGGATCCGCAGGGACTATGCTCCCGACCTGCCCCCGGTCATGTGCGTTCCGGTGGAAATGGAACAGGTGTTTCTGCATCTCCTGAAGAACGCGGTACAGGCCGTGGTTGATGCTCCGGGTGACGAAGAGCCGCGTATAATCATACGGACGCTTCTGAAAGGAAGGTCGGTGCGTATTGAAATAGAGGATAACGGACCTGGGGTCAGCCGGGAAGTCCGTCAGAAAATTTTCGACCCTTTTTTCACGACCAAGGAGGTCGGGATCGGTACGGGGCTGGGGCTGTCAGTCTCCTATGCCATTGTCCATGAAAAACACGGGGGCGCTCTCTGGGTGCAGCCGGAGGGAGCAGGCGGCGCCATATTTATAGTCGAATTGCCGATAGAACAAGATGCTGAATCCGTGACGACAGAAGGATGACAGTCTGGCGCGCGTTATCCCTCACCCGTCCCTATCGGCGTCGCGACGCGTAACTCATCACAGGGTTTGTAACTCTGCGATTGTACCTGCCCCATAATTTGTAAGTGGTCAGGGGTGCCCCTGATCACTTACCGCGACGCCTCTGGTCCAGGATGTTTCTCGCGGCGGCAAGCAGTTCATCTTCCTGCAGCGGTTTGAAAACATATTGCGCGATATTCCCGGACCGTTTGTGCTCCTCGTCGATCAGTCCCCGGTGCCCGGTGCACATGATGATCGGCAGGGACGGTTTTATGTTCAGCACGGCCCGGGCCAAGTCCGTGCCCGTCATGTGCGGCATGGTCTGATCAGTGATAAGCAGGTCGAATTCGTCAGGCCGGCGCTGGAAGATCCTCAGCGCCTCCCTGCTGTCAGTAACCCCAGTAACCTGGTAGCCGTGGCTTCTCAGGCGTCTTTCGTTGATTTTGACCAGAAGCGGGTCGTCGTCAACTATCATGATCTTTTCCGTGCAGGCGCCCGGTTTTTCCGGGGGATTTCCAGGGATGGAGGCGTGCGGGGCCGGAGATTCCTGCGTGGCCGGGAAGTATATGGAAAAGGCGCTGCCGGATCCGACAGCGCTCCGCACCTCAATGAATCCCCCGCAGTCCTCGACAATTCCATGGACCACGGCAAGACCCAGGCCGGTACCCTTGCCCTTTTCCTTGGTGGTGAAGTAGGGTTCAAAGATTTCCTTGATGATGGCCGGGTCAATGCCGGAGCCGGTGTCGCTGACGGTCAGGACAACGTAGGCCCCCGGCGGAATGGTTGCCGAATCGGTCACTTTTTCCGTTTTGAACACCCGGCGCCGCAAGGTGATCCGCAGGGTGCCCTTCCCTTCATCCATGGCATGAAGGGCGTTGGTGCAGAGGTTGAGAACCACCTGGTGGATGCTGGTGGGATCCGCCATGATTGTGCCGCAATCCGGGTCGATCTCCTGGATTATGTGAACGGTTGACGGCAGGGTTGCCTTGAGCAGTTTCACTGCCTCCTTGACCAGCGGACAGGGGTGGAGCGGCTGCTTGTCGATTTTTTCAACGCGACTGAAGGTAAGGATCTGTTTGACGAGCTCCGCCGCCCGGTTCGCCGAGCTGAGCACCTTGTCAATGTCCCTGCCTATGCTGCTGTCCGGCGGAGCCTCCCGGCGGATGAATTCCGAGTAGCCGATGATGGCGGAGAGGATGTTGTTGAAGTCGTGCGCAATGCCTCCGGCCAGGGTGCCGATGGCCTCCATCTTCTGCGCCTGCCTGAATTTTTCCTCTTCCTTTCTCTGCCGGGTGACATCCCGCTTGACCGCGACGTAGTTCGTGACCCTGCCCCTGTTATCAAAGACCGGCGAGATCGAGGCCTCCTCCTCAAACAGAACGCCGTCCTTGCGCCTGTTGATCAGGACTCCCTTCCATGTTTTTCCCGCGGTAAGGGTCCGCCACATGTCCCGGTAAAATGTGATGTCGTGTTTGCCGCTCTGGAGGATGCGCGGGTTTTGCCCGGCGGCTTCCGCGCGGGAATAGCCGGTTACCTGCTCAAAGGCGGGATTGACATAGAGGATGGCGGCGTCCGGGTCGGTAATAACTACGGAGTCCGCGCTCTGCTCAATGGCGGTCATGAGACGGCGTTGTTCCTGCTCCAGTTTCCTGCGGCTGGTGATATCAAGACTGTATTCGATTACCTGGTCAACCTTGCCCTCCCGGTCAAAGATGGGGAAGGCGTAGATCTCGTACAGTTTGTCTTCTCCGTTGCCAGCGCGGTGAACATGCTCCAGCATCACCGGTTTTTTTGTCTGCCTGATCATCTCAATGGTGCAGGTGTGTTCTGCGCCTGCGCAGGGCCTGGCGCGTCCGTGAAACAGGGAGAAGCAGGTCCTGCCCCTGTAGTCGCGGCCCCGGCTGGCGGCACTGTTTGCCAGTTTGACCGTGTAATCGTTGATGTCAAGGACGTAGAACGGATGGGTCAGCGAGTCGAGAACGTTTTTGAGAAAGTCTTTCTGGGCCCTGAGCCGGGTCTGCAGGTTTTTCTTGTCACAGCAGCGGCTGATCCGGAACAGCAGGTCTTCAATTTCACAGGGTTTCTGGAGGTAATCGTCCGCGCAAAGCCGCAGGGCGTCGATGGCCGAGGTAATATCGCCGAAACCGGTGAGGATAATCACCCCTGTTTCAGGAGACATCTTCCTGGCGTGTTTCAGCACCTTGATACCGTCAATACCCTCCTCCATATGATCGGTGATGACAAGGTCAAAGCGTTTTTTCCCGAGGGCGTCCAGGGCGTCTTCCTTGCTCCGGGCCGTGGAGACGCGGAACCCGTGAGCCGTCAGCTCCGTCTGCAGGGAATGGAGAAAGGCAGGTTCGTCGTCGACAAGCAGGATGGAGGTTTTTCGCATGATTCAGGTCCTTTTGTAAACAATGTCAAAATGTTACCGGGAGAGTCCTGACGTTGACGGCAGCTGCCGGACGGCGGGCATGGAATTGGCGGAATCATGCGAACGGTATTGCCGGGGAGTCAAAAAATGACACGTCATCCTGTCGCTCATGGCCGCCGTTGAAGATTGTCGGATTGGTAGATTTTTTCTACCATGATTCCGGGTAAATGTCAAGCTCGTGAAGTAATATGTTGATTTTTTGATATTGAATAAAGTTGTTTTGGCTCTCCATGCCTGGTGACCGCTTTGCAAAACAGGGATGTTCGCATTTGTGTACATCAGGACCGGCCCGCTGCGGCTCGACATTGTCTTTTAATGCTCTGTCGTGCTGATATTGTGTTGGATTCTGCTACTGGCAGGAATTGGCACGTATTATGCTTGCTATAGGGTGTGGCCGGACCGGCAGTTGTCGGGTGCTGTCCGGGGACGGAGTGATTCGGTAAACCGTTATTGAGAGGAAAAGCCATGGAAACAGCAGTCGCGCAGGAAAAGATTCTGGTTGTGGAGGACGACACGTTTTTGCTCAAGGCCATCTCAAAGTTTATCAGCCGGAGGGGGTACGAGGCCCTGGAGGCGGTTAACGGCCGCGATGCCATGGAGCTGGTCAGAAATGAGCAGCCGGCGTTGATTTTAAGCGACCTGCGGATGCCGGTGATGGACGGACTTGATCTCCTTGATGAAGTGGCACGCGAGGCTCCGGAAATTCCTGTCATCATACTTTCAGGTGTCGGCGCCAAGCCGGATATAATCCAGGCCTTCAGGGCCGGCGCATGGGATTATGTGACAAAACCGATAGATGACATTGATGTGCTGGTGGATAAGATTGAGCGGACCCTGGTGCAGGCCCGGATGACCTATGGCTACAGCGAAACCATGGAAAAAGCAGTGAAAAGGAAATCCGAGGCATACGAGGAGGAACGTCGGAAGCGCAGGGAGCTGGAGATCAGGATTGCCCATGCCAAGCAGGAGCTGGAAAGGATGATTGATGCCCTGGGCGATCCGTTCGCCCTGCTCGATCACAATCATTGCCTGCTCCGGATGAACCGGGCCATGGCGGCGCTGGAGGAAACAGGGCCGGCAGAGCTTGTCGGGAAAACCAGGTACCTGTCCACGGATGGATTTGATAACAGAGAGCAGGCAGCCGCAGACTTTTTGTTAATTTCCCGCGGTCACCACCTGACCGGAACGTTTTTCGATCAAAAACGGCAACGGAAGTATGAGGTGCGAATGACACCGTATTATGATGCTGACCGGAGAACTGTCACAGGTTGCGTGTATATCGCAAGGGAAATGACGGAGCGCGCCTGAAGGTTGATGGTTCCGGTGCGGCGGGTGGGGCCGTTACCGCGCTGTGCCTGTGGATACGGGTGTTGCGCCCTTGAGGGGATGGTTGTGAGAAACTATGAGAATGAAATACTGTTCGCCACGTTACGGACATTTGCGTTAACGGTTGCGGAATTGTACACAACCTATGCCTATGTTTTTTTTCCGGAAAGTGACAGGTGGATCAGGATGGCTGAACAGGAGAAGCGGTATGCGCATTGGCTCTCCATCCTGCGGGAATGCTCGACCGGGAATGCTGTCTTCGGCCAGCAGACCGCTCGTGCGCTTCATTCCGCCAGTCAGGCTGTTGAGTTTGTCCGGAGCCGGATTGAAGAGGCTGAAAACGGCAGGGTCAACCTGGTCCAGGCCCTGATTGTTGCCCTTGAGGTTGAAAATCTGGTTTTTGAAAGATTTTTCCCGCCTTGTCATTGTATGGATCAACAGGCTGTCCAGCTCCGGCGCGAAGTGGTCAGGGAAGTGAGGGAGCGCCGGGAGAGGCTCGAGGCCTGGCTGGACAGGGTCCATAACAAGAAATTTCTGGCCGCCTGATCATTGATTGTGTACATAATGGTGGAATAAGTCACTCTGCCGCACTGTGTACGGATCAATATTCCTTGGGAAATACTTGCTGTTCTCAACGTCAAAGCTCCCTGCCGGGTTGATACCCTCCTTTCTGAAAGCGTGGCGTCTCGTCTGGAGTTCGGCTCCGGGCTGGTCGCTTTGCTGGATAATTCTGCTGGTGCTGCAGGGATTGCTGCCCGTAGCGATTGTCTACCTGACCAGGGATATTGTCGACGGCCTGGTCGGTATTCTCGGGACCGGTGGTGGCTGGACAACTGTTCAACCGCTTCTTGGTCCGCTGGGACTCATGGCAGGTGTCATGCTGCTCATGCTGCTTCTGAAAGCCGCTCTCGGCCTGCTTCGGACCGTGCAGGCCCAGCTGGTCCGGGACAGAATAAGCGTCCTGGTCCAGGAGAAATCCACTGCCCTGGATGTATCATTTTACGAGTTGTCCGCGTATTATGATAAACTGTATCGGGCCCAGAACGACGCGGCACACCGGCCGGTCGAGCTGCTCGAATCCCTTGGCGGGTTATTCCAGAACAGCCTCACCCTGGTGGCCATGGGCCTGGTTCTTGTGCCGTATGGTTTCTGGGTTCCGTTGGCGCTGTTGATCAGCACCCTGCCGGCGCTCTTTGTCGTTCTGGCGCACCGTATCCGCTATCACAGGTGGTGCCTTGAAAACACCGAAGATGAACGTCGCTCCTGGTATTACAACTGGTTGTTGACCAGCCGGGAAAGCGCGGCCGAGGTCAGGATGTTCGGGCTGGCCCGTTATTTCAAGTCTGCCTTCATCACCCTGCGCAAACGTTTGCGCAACGAGACGGTCAGGCTGCATCGGGCCCAGGCCCTGGGTGAGCTTGGGGCCTCCCTGTTCGCTCTTCTTGTCACGGCTGCCGCCATGGGCTGGATGCTCTGGCGGGCTGTGGCCGGCGTCGTCACCATGGGGGACCTGGCTCTTTTTTACCAGGCGTTCAGCCAGGGGCAGAGGCTGATGCGGTCCGTGCTTGAGGAGTTTGGCAAGATGTACGGCAACAGCCTGTTTCTGGTTGATTTCTTCGAGTTTCTTGCCCTGGAGCCCCGAATAGGGGACCCTGAGCACCCGGTGCCGCCTCCCCGGACAATTAACAGGGGCATCCGGTTTGCGGACCTGGCTTTTCGGTATCCCGGCGCCGGGAAAGATGTTTTCAGGGATTTCAACCTGACCCTGGAAGCCGGCACAATCACGGCCATAGTCGGTGCCAACGGCGCCGGAAAAAGTACCCTGGTCAAGCTGTTGTGCCGCCTGTATGACCCCTGTTCCGGCACCATCAGCTTTGATGACACGGACATCCGCTCCTGTTCTGTTCATGAAATAAGAAAGATGGTGACGGTGCTGTTCCAGGAGCCGGTGCGCTACGAAACAACGGTGCGGGAGAATATCTGCCTGGGGGACATAAGCATCCCCTGCACGGACCGGGCGGTCCGTGAAGCGGCGCGCGCTTCAGGGGCGGACAAGTTCGTGGCCGCCTGTGCCGGCGGGTATGAAACCGTCCTGGGGCGCTGGTTTTCCGGCGGTATCGATCTGAGTGGGGGTGAGTGGCAGCGGTTGGCCCTGGCCCGGGCTTTCCTGCGGAACACGCCGGTTATTGTGCTTGATGAACCGACCAGCGGCATGGACTCGTGGAGTGAGCTGGACTGGCTTGCCCGCTTCCGCCGGCTGGCCAGGGGGCGTACGGTTCTTCTTGTCGCGCACCGCTTTACCACGGCCATGCAGGCGGATATCATTCATGTGCTTGAAGACGGCGCGGTTGTCGAGTCCGGGAGTCACGGGGAGCTGGTCCGGATGGGAGGGAGGTATGCCGCATCCTGGAACGAACAGTTGCGGGGAAACAGCGCCCGGGACGATTGAACCGGAAAGACACCAACCCTCAGGACAGCGACAAAATTATTGCTGTTTTGCCGGTCTGGCTGTAATAGAAGAGGGAATTCTTTTTGTCGGTTTCGCAATAAAAGCCTCGAGGCCGGCGGGCCGGTGTTGTAATCATTTGATTTGCCGTAGCGATCGGCCTGTAGTTGCGGCTTTGTTTGAAGGCATTTGTTTCCGGTGCTCCGCATGATTGACACAGATACTGATGTAATTGCCATAATTCCCGCCCGTTATCATTCAAACCGCTTTGAAGGCAAGCCCCTGGCCCTGATTGACGGAAAACCGATGATCCGGCACGTGGTGGAACGGGCCCGTCGGGTGGAGCTCCTCTCCCGGGTGGTGGTGGCAACCGACGACGAGCGGATAGCCGCGGCGGTCAATTCCTTTGGGGGCGAGGTGGTCATGACCCGGCCTGATCACTGTTCGGGCACGGACCGGCTGGCCGAGGCGGCCGGACAGATTGACATTTCCGGGCATGATATCATCGTCAATATCCAGGGGGACCAGCCCCTGTTTCCCGCGGAGGTGGTGGAACAGGTTGTCGGCCCGATGCTCGAGGACCCGGACCTGCCCATGTCAACACTTGTCTACAAGATCGTCCGGCCCGAGGAGATAGATGATCCCAATCACGTCAAAACCGTCTTTGACCGGAACGGCAACGCCCTCTACTTCTCCCGGGCTTCCATCCCCTTCCAGCGCAATCCGGATGAGCCGGCCCGGCCGACCTATTACAAACATCTCGGTTTTTATGCCTATCGCAAGGGCTTTCTGCTCACCTTTGTCGGGTTGCCCGAGGGCGAATGGGAACGGTTCGAGAAGCTGGAACAGCTGCGGGCCCTGGAATACGGGTACCGGATCCGGGTGGTCCTCACCGAGCATGATTCCATCGAGGTGGATACCCCGGAGGATCTGGCCCGGGTTGAACAGCTGCTCCGGGGTAAGCGCTCACAGGACCCGCATCATCGGAGTCTCCGCTGCTCTCCGCTTACCTGCACGCCTGCGCAAACCAGCGGCCCCTGAGAGCGCTTTCACCATTGTGGTTGCAAAAGCGGATGGTTGGACATTCTGTGAGTGGTTACGCTCCGGGAAGGGAGGGGAGCATGCAATGGAATACCATGTTGATAAGGTGACTTTGCCGGTATATCTTTAATT
>JAJRTB010000259.1 GCA_024278495.1 Deltaproteobacteria bacterium | reverse complement strand
TTGAGCGGCCGGAACGGAGATCCTGGCAAAATTGAGCAGGCAGAGGAAATCATCTTTTTTGTCTGTCTGGCAATAGGTTCCGAGTTTCATGCACGCTGAGAAAGTTATCTGTATTCTGTTTGTTCAGTAGATTCAGTATACTGTTTTCACAGCTGACATGGTAAAAACAAATGGATGGAAATGAAAGAACAACTGTTGGAATATGTCGAAGACCTCTGCCGTCACCGGTTTCGTTCAATTCCCGGGACACCATACTTAATTATTCGAATTCTGGAAATTCTTCGAAGTCATGAACGGGCAGGTCGTCCCCTGGGCAGTGATGATTTTGTGACCATGCTGGAGCAGGTACCTTCCCGTGTTCTCGAAAGGCGTAAGCCTGGGCCGAAAAAGAAGTAGTTATGTATGGTGTCCCCGGAATTAAAAGTGGAATTACGGAATTAAAGTGGTATGGCCAGGCTTTTTGTTGCCATAGATTTGCCTGCCCCGATACAGGAGCGGCTTGCCCATCTTTGCTCCGGTCTGCCCGGCGCCCGCTGGATCCCTCCCGAACAGATGCACCTGACCCTGCGTTTTATCGGCGAGGTGAGTTCGGAGACGGCCGGGCAGGTTCGGGAGGTGCTGCACGAGGTGCGAAGCGGACCGTTTCACCTGCAGCTGGAAGGAGTCGGTTTCTTCCCGCCCCGGGGTAACCCCCGGGTGGTGTGGGCCGGTATCCGTCCGTCCGGGCCGTTGGTCGTGCTGCGTAATCGGGTTGAGTCTGTCCTGCGGGCAGCCGGACTTGAGCCGGAAGGCCGCAAGTTCGCGCCCCACATCACCCTGGCCAGGTTGCGCAGTACCCCGGCTAAACGGGTCGCCTCCTACCTGGCCCATAACGGCCTGTTCCTGAGTGAAGAGTTCCCGGTCAAGGGGTTCACGCTGTACTCAAGTGTCCTCAGTCACAGGGGCGCGAAGCATTTTGTCGAGCAGGTATATGGGTTTTTCAGCTGAACTGTTGCTTTTTTTGTGGTCTAAGCATCTGACATGCTGAAAACATAAAACCGTTGACCTCGCTCCCAGGCCGGGAAGTTTTCACGTAAGTGATCAGGGGCAGGTACAATCGCAGAGTTACAAATCCAGTGACGAGTTACGTTTTCACCAGCCCCCCTCGGGGCATCCACCCGTGAGACAGGCAACTGATATATTGCCGGAGATGAAAAAGCGCAAAAAAAAGGGTTACAGCATGATCGGGCTGTAACCCCTGGGTATTCATGGCGTCCCCAACCGGATTTGAACCGGTGTTGCCGGCGTGAAAGGCCGGTGTCCTGGACCTGACTAGACGATGGGGACGTGTACCTTTTTCTGGTGGGTCGTGTTGGGCTCGAACCAACGACTCTCTGCTTAAAAGGCAGATACTCTACCGACTGAGTTAACGACCCTGTTAAAGAGAAAATTTACTACACTGTTCTCAAATTTGTGTCAATAAAAAATGTGCTGGCGGCATAAAAAGGCACCCTGGATTCGTATAATAAGTGCACAGCCTTCACAAGGTGACGGGAGTGAAGGAATGCGCGCAAATGTATCCGGCTGACAGGCGTCCGGACACTGGCTGGAGGCCGTTACCCCGGATATTGCACAAAGGTCGTCGCGAAAAGTCTGAACGTGCCGGGGATTCAGCGTTTCGCGCAGGAAGTTGTTTGCAGGCATACCGGCGGTATGTCGAAAACAAATTCCAGGAAAAGCGCTGAAGATTCGGTATGTTCAGGCTCTGCAGCAGGCCGCTTGTGAAATATGCGGGTTAATCTCTTGTTGCCGGCGCTGATGTCTGCTATATGACAGTCAGGTTCTTTTTTGCCCGGATCCGGGGTCGGTTTATCCGGGAATCAGGGAACAGGTGTCGGCACAGCTTGTCGCCTGCGGCAGTATAATGTTGACATGTCCTTGATTTTCAAAGTTTTCCGTGCCAGGAAGGGCATGGTTGTTTATATGCACAGGGGTTTATGCCATGGGGTTCTTGTCCGGTTCAGCTTCATTTATGCGTTTTTCCGTTGAAGGGGAGCTGCCCGATTCCTTCTGGGATTTTGTGGCCGAGCGGGTCGCGGCCCATTCGTTTCAGGATATCGATGATTCCCTTGAGGAATACTCAATAGGCTGGGTCTCCGTGGCCAGCATGTTTGACGCGGATTTCGCCTATGGCTCGTACGCCGCCGGAGACTATGTTGTTCTTTCCATGCGGGTTGACGAGCGCAAGGTCTCCCCGGCTGTCCTGAAAAAGTGTGTTCTCAAGGAAGAGGAGCGGATAAAGCGGGAGCGCCGGCTGCCTCGGCTCAGCCGCTCTGTCCGCCTGGAAATCAAGGAGCGGATTCGGGCGGAGCTGGTCCGCAAGTCGGTCCCGGTGCCCGCGGTGTACGACCTCGCCTGGAACCTGGCGGACAACACCCTGCTCTTTTTTTCGACCAGCAGGAAGGCGCTGGTCCTGGTGGAGGAGCTGTTCAGGGAGACCTTTGGCCTGTCTCTGGTTCTGCAGATTCCCTGGAACATGGCTGCTCGTTTTGCGGACGAGGAAACCTGGGATGGTGTTGAGAAGCTGCGACCGGAAATTCTCCTGTAGCCGCGCGATCTATCCATGTCAGGCCCGAGAAAACCGGTAACTGCTGGAGAGTATGTATGACTTATCTTATTGCCCTGATTGTCATTCTCATCATAATAGTCCTTTTTCTGTTGCTGTACTCTCCCCGGCATAAGTCCGATGAAGAGATTGAACAGCATGAACGGCTGGTGGAGGAGCTGACCGCGAAGACCCCCGGGACGCCGGAAGATGGTGCCGGGAAATCAGCGCCGGAGTCGGCTGGTGAGGTTTTTACCGCAGGCGCAGCCGTTGCGGATCCGGAGGAAGGGGGTGCCCATGGAACCGCTTCTGATGAAGCGGCCGGCATCAGGGAGGAAAAGGCGCCGGAAACTCAGGCGGCTACGATGGATGATTACGAATTGACCATTGATGTTGCCGACGGTGAAGTTGCTGCAGATGAGGAGCACGAGCTTGACCTGACCTTTGTCGAAGAGGACGACGGGGACCTTGAAGACGCCCCTGAACTGGGTTTTGCCCCGCCCGGGCCAGAGGAACAGGACACGGCAGACAGCGAAGAACCCGAGTTGGACCTGGTCGTGACGGAAGAAACCGGGGAGGTTGACCTTGTTCTGCCGGCGGAAGATGACATCCCTTTTATCATAGAGGACGATGACGCGCCGGCCGCGAAAGCAGCGGAAGAAGTTGCTCCTGCCTTGTCTGATGTTGACGGGGAGGCGGTGTCCCCCGGGGACGATGCCCCGGACGATCTGACCGAGCGGCTGGATTCGTTTTTTGGCGGCAGCGATGAAGACACGTCCCCGGATGTCGCAGCCGTGCCGGGAGAGGAAGAAGTGGTGGCGGCCCTGGCGGACGTTGACGACGAGACGGGAGAACCCGCTCCGGCTGAGGCCGGGCCGGCGTTGGATGAGTCTCCTGCGATCCTGACTCTTGAGCGCTATGAGGCCGTGTTGCGGGATCAGAAGGACTGGTTGCGGCAACAGTTGGACGAGGCCATTGAGCAGATGGAAACCATCCGGCTTTTTCTCCTTGAGAATGCCTTGACCAATGTGTGCGGCAAGCTTGCCGATCTGCAGGCCGGCCTGGCGGCGCAGCAGGCGTTCAATGCTGAAATCGAGGGGATGGTTGGACTCATCAGGGATGTTGCGCCTGATTTTGCCGCAGCAACGCTCAAGACATACCTGGTGGACGGTGACTGGCGCTCTGCTGCTGTCCTGTTGGCGGACACGGCGGCGCAGCTGGACGAAAATTCCGATTTTGCCGCCCGTCTGCGCTACCTGGCCGGCCGTCTTGCCGAGGAGCAGGCGGAATTTTTCCTGGCCCTCGAGTATTACCGTGGCGCCTGCGAATCAAACGGTGAGGCGCCGGAACATCTCCTGGCGGCCGGCCGGCTGGCAAGGATTGTCGGCCAGGAAGATGAGGCGGAAAAATGGCTTGAGAAACTGATGGCGAGCGGTCTGGACGGGAATGATTATGTCGCGGTCTCGGCCCGTCACGAACTGGCGTTGATCTATCTCGGTACAGAGCGGAAGGACAGGGCCGAGCCCCTGCTGAAGGAGGCCCTGGCAGGCATGGAGAAACTGGGCGACCAGTATCCGGCCCTCGGCGTTGTCGCCTATGACCTGGCGGCCCTGTATGAGAGCTCGGGCATGTACGAGCAGGCCGAACCCCTCTACAGGAAGGCCCTGGAGATCATGGAGTCCGGGCTGGGCAGCGAGCATCCGTACCTGGGCGCCACCCTGAACAAGCTGGCCGGTCTCTACGAGGAACTGGAACAGGAGAACCTGGCCGAACCCCTGTACGCCCGCGCCCTTGAAATAAAAAAAGAGGTGCTGGGCAGGCATCATCCGGATACCGGCACGATCCTCAACAACCTGGCCAACCTGCTCAGGCAGCAGGGCCGTTATGAAGAGGCGGAAACCATGTTTCTTCGGTCCCTGATGATCGCGGAAAAGGCGTTGGGCAAGGATCATCCGAACCTGGCGGTGGTCTTGAACAATATTGCCGAGCTCTACGCGGAGATGGGCAACGAGGACAAGGCGGAGCAGTTCCAGGAACGGGCCTTTGCCCTGTTTGAACTGCCGGGCGGCGGGGCGGATTTTGTTGAAATGGAAAAGGATCACGCCCTGGGTGACGATGATGACGCAAACCAGAAAATAGCGGGGAGCTGATGGATCTTGTTGATCTGATACAGGAAAAGAGTTTTCTGGGCCAGGAGTTCCTGGCCTGGCTCTGGTTCAAAAGCGAGGAGCGGGGCGGTAACATCGATGTCCCCGGGGCCGGTGACGTGCTGGTGGTTTTTGAAAAGCACATGCTTCTGGAGTTCGGCGAGGGCGAGGCCAGCGAAAAGATTATCTGCCGCGGCCTGCAGACCGAGCTGAAGGAGGCCCGGGCCGGCCTGATGATGGGCAAGAAGCCGGAACAGGCCCGTATCCGCCTGGCCCGGGGCGACTACGAGTTCAACGTCACCCTGGCCGCGACCACCATGGAGTTCCGCAACGTCAGGCTGCCCAAGACAGTTGCCGGCGCCGATGAGGGTGATGATCCTGAATCCCTGGAAGGCAGGATTCTGGAACGGATTTCCCTGTTCGAGGAGTTGGGCTCTCTGGTCAATGAGCTGTTCCGCATGTTTATCACGGTCCGGGCCTCGGACGACTGGCCCGGTGAGCTGCAAAAGCTCCGTCAGTGGGTTCACCAGGGCACACAGTGATGTTCCGGTTGCTGGCGGTTTGCAGCGGGAGAACGCTCACGGGTCCAGGTTGTCATCAGATAAAACGTAACTCGTCACAGGGTTTGTCACTCTGCGATTGTACCTGCCCGTAATTTGCAAGTGGTCAGGGGGGCCGCAGATTCGTGCAGCCGCGACCGTGCGAAGATGCAGTGTCTCTGAGCACTTACGATAAAACAGAACGTAGGAAAAGTGTTGAAAAATAATGGAGTTTGAAACCGTAATAGGGCTGGAAATCCATGCCCAGATGAAGACGAAAAGCAAGATTTTCTGTGGCTGTTCCACTGGGTTCGGGGCGCCGCCCAACACCCATGTCTGTCCGGTCTGCCTCGGTATGCCCGGTGTGCTGCCGGTGCTGAACCGCCAGGTGGTGGAAAACGGCATCAAGCTGGCCCTGGCCACCAACATGACCATTAACCGGGAAAACCGGTTTGCCCGCAAGAATTATTTTTACCCGGATCTGCCCAAGGGGTACCAGATCTCCCAGTTCGAGCTGCCCATCGGCGAGCACGGCCGCCTGGAGATTGAGGTGGACGGCGTCATAAAGACCATCGGCATCACCCGGGCCCACATGGAGGAGGACGCC
>JAJRTB010000258.1 GCA_024278495.1 Deltaproteobacteria bacterium | reverse complement strand
TTACGCTCATCAGCGGTGCGTCCCTGGTAATGGCAGTAGAGAATATAGAGCGGCACCAGGCTGTTTAAGAGCAGGTAGCCGTTCAAGACGATCACGTCCCAGGCCAGGATGGATGAGGGGAAGTTGAACTGGCCGATGCCGGGGATCAGGTGCCAGGCCTGGAGCGGTCCGCCCAGGTCCACGGTGATGAACGACAAACACATGACCAGGGCCCCGACCGCAACGCCCTCACCGATGATGACCACCCGGTGAAAACCCGGATCATGGAACAGGTAGGCCGGCAGAATCAGCATGACCGCTGCCGCAGCCACGCCGACCAGGAAGGTGAAGTTGGAGATGTAGAATCCCCAGCTGATGATATTGGACATGCCGGTGACCTCCAGGCCGTATCTTGCCTGGTGGGAGTAGGCATAGGCGCCGAAGATCATCCCGGCGACAAGAAAGAGCTGGAAGATCTGGAAACGGACGGAGCCGCCGATGTTCCAGCGGAAACAGTCGGCAAGAAACGAGAAGAACCCTTTGGCGGATGTTTGCGTCATATTCGGTCCCCTTGTCATCAGTCGATAAAGTACCAGAACTTGGGATCTGTTCCCAGGTTCTCCTTCATTCTGAAGACCTTTTTATGTTTCAGGACGTAGCGAATTTCACTGTCGGGATCGAGCAGGTTGCCAAAGACCCGGGCGCCGGTGGGGCAGGCCTCGGCACAGGCGGGGAGCCGCCCCTCCCTGGTCCGCTGGATGCAGAAGGTGCACTTCTCCACCTTGCCCTTGGGCCGGATGCGGTTGCCCAGGTAATGCTGCCTGACGTTTATTTCCTCGACCGGAATCTCAGGCGTGCCCCAGTTGAAGCGCCGTCCCCAGTAAGGGCAGGCGGCCATGCAGTAGCGGCAGCCGATGCACCAGTCATAGTCCACCACCACGATGCCGTCCGGCTCCTGCCAGGTCGCCTTGGTGGGACAGGCCTTGACGCAGGGCGGGTTTTCACACTGGAAACACTGGACCCCCATGTAGAACTTGTTGTCCACCGGCACCTCGTGGAAAAACTTGCCGTCCCCGGTGGAGGGGTCGAGCTTGCCGGGTTCCATCTCAAAGATGCGGATGTACTGGGTCTTGGAGGGCCGGTCCTGGTTGTTCTCCATGACGCAGGCCCTGACGCATTCCATGAATCCCTCGCAGCGGGTGATGTTGAAGGCATAACCGTAGAGGACCTGTTCCCGGGCCGGCCGGTTGCTCATCTGGATGTCCAGGTCATAACGGATCCTGGCCAGCTTGACCAGCCGGGTCACGGTCTCGTCCTTCTCCTCCCGGGTCATCAGGCGGTAATGCTTTTTGAAGTATTCCTGCCATTTCAGCTTGAGCTCCTCGGACGAGGAAGCGTCCCCGCCCGGCAGGCAGCCTGTCACGAGCGCAGCACTGCCCGCAGCCGCGGCAATGGACGCTCCCTTGAGAAAGTCCCGGCGACTGGACCGGACTTCGGGCGCATCGGTTTTTTTCATCTGGCCCTCTTTGTGTTGACGGATACTCATGCCTCCTCCCTATTCATCCAGCGGCAGCGAATAGGTCGCCGGCATACGTTTTTTGAACCTGGGCGAATGGGGGTTGTGACAGGTCGTGCAGTTGTTGATGATCCGCTCTCCGGCCCAGTACACGACCCTCTTGCCGTGTGCCCCGCCAAGCCAGTCGCTTTTCTGCCTGAAATGACACTTGCCGCAGAGCTGGTAGGAGTGGTCAAAGTCGACCTTGACACCCTTCTTGCCCACCAGGAAGTCCCGTTCCTTTTCATTATGGCAGTCGCTGCAGGACAGGGAGTCGCGTTCCCGACCGTGGTTGAGGACAACGTTGCCGTGGGTGAAAAGCACGCCGTCCCGGACCGTGACCCTGGCCTCGGTGTGGCAGACACTGCAACGGAACCGGCTGATGGAGTCCTTGCGGGCCAGCACCCTGAAGGTGCCGCCCTGGTAGAGCTCCCTGGCCAGGACCGTTTTCACGGGCAGAGGCAGGGCCGATTGAATCGAAGAGTTGTCAAAGGGTTCGTTCGCTTCATTGATCCGATCAAGAACCGAACCTTCACCGGCATCGGCGACCCGGCACCAGAGCAGCAGTACCATCCCCGGCACCAGGAACAGAAGGCGGAAGCGACAGGCTGTTTTTTTCATAACGGTTCCTGCTTATTTGCTGGGTCTGGTAAACTCTTTGACCGGCTTTGTGGCCACCATGGGAACATGACACTGCCTGCAGTTGCCCCTGGAGCCGTGTTCCACCCGGATTTCCGCGACCGCGCCGTTGCCGGTATGGCAGGCGATGCAGTCCTCCCTGAGCTGCAGGCTGTGCGGAATGGGCGGCGGCGAGCCGCCCAGCTGCGGTCGGCCGATTACCGGCGGCTCAATGGACTGCCAGTCGTTCTCCACAAAGAGTTTTTCGGTCAGGCGCGGCACGTGACACTGGAAGCAGGCCTCGTTTTCCGGGTGGGGCGTAACCGGCGCGTAGGCATCAAGTTCCGCCACATAGCCGCCCCGGCCGTGACAGGAGATGCACTCAAAGATTTCACCGGAAAAGGAGGTGGGAATCTTGTGCGGAATGCGCGGCGGTGATCCCGGGTACTGTCTCAGTTCATAAAAGGTATTCAGGGTCCGCTTGCCGTCGGTCCCGGTCATGGCTGGCAGGGGCGTTTCATTGTAGCGGTTGAAGATCTTTTCCCCCTTGGAGTCAAAGTCATGGGGGATGCCCGGTGCTGCGACCGCAAATCCCGCGGTCATGGCTCCGGCCAGGCAGAGCGAGGCGATCCCCAGTCCGAGACGGCCCATGAGAGTATCTGTTTTTTTCATCATGCCTTCTCCAGTCTCACTGCGCATTTTTTGTAATCCGGCTGCTTGGAAATAGGGCAGAACGCGTCCAGGGTCACCTCGTTGATCAGGTATTTCTCGTCAAAGAAGGGAACAAAGACCATGCCCCGGGGGGGTACGCCCCGGCCGTTGATCGAGGCGGGCATGACTATCTCGCCCCGCCGGGAGATGATTTTGACCATCTCGCCGTTGACCACCCCGAGTTCGGCGGCGTCCTCCGGATTGATCTCCACATAGGAGGAGGGAACAGCGTTGTGGAGAATGGGGACCCTTCGGGTCATGGAGCCGGTATGCCAGTGCTCGATGACCCGGCCGGTGTTGAGCCAGAAGTTGTATTCCTGGTCCGGCGACTCTGCGGCCGGCTCGTAGGGCCGGGCCCAGATCCAGGCCCGGTTGTCCTTTTTGCCGTAAAAATGGAACTCTTCGCCGTTGGAGACGGCCGGGTCGTACTTGGCGTTGTAGCGCCAGCGGGTCTCCCTGCCGTTGACAAAGGGCCACTGGACCCCGGACCGCTTTTTCAGCACTTCGTAGGGCGCCATGTTATGCTTGGGCGAGGCGTGGAAACGGCGATATTCTTCCCATATTTTGCCGATATACTCGTCCTTGCCCCAGGGGAACTGTTTTTCAAAACCGAGGCGGCGGGCCACCTCGATGATCTGCCAGGTGTCGGACATGGCCTCGCCGGGAGGGGGCACGATCTGCTCGAAATGCTGGGTGCGCCGTTCCGAGTTGCCGAACATGCCCTCCTGCTCGACCCACATGGCCGCCGGCAGGATAACGTCGGCAACATCCGTGGTCGGGGTCGGGTAGACATCGGAGACCACGATGAACCGGTCCTCCTTGAGGGCGCCATTGCGGTAGCGTTTGAGCTTGGGCATGGTCACCATCGGGTTGGTGACCTGGATCCACATGAAGCGGATGTCGCCCCGGTCCAGGGCCCGGAACATCTCCACCGTGTGATAGGTGGGCTTGGGATCAATGTTTGAGACCGGCACGTCCCAGATCTCGGCCGCCATCTTGCGGGCCTCCTCCTTCATGACCACGCCGTGCGGCAGTTTGTGGGTGAGGGTGCCGACCTCGCGGACCGTGCCGCAGGCGCTGGGCTGTCCGGTAAGGGAGAAGGGGCTGTTGCCCGGGGTGGAGATCTTGCCCACCAGCAGGTGGATGTTGTAGACGAGGTTGTTAATCCAGGTCCCTCTGGTGTGCTGGTTCATGCCCATACACCAGAAGGAGGTCACCTTCTTTTTCGGATCGCCGTAGAGGGAAGCCAGGTAGCGGATGTCTTTTGCCGGCACACCGGAAATCTTTTCCACCTTTTCCGGGGTGTATTCCCTGAGAAATTCTTTGTATTCCTCAAAGGTCATGTTTTCGGCCTTGTCCTTGAAGGCAAAGTGGTCTTCCAGGCCGTAGCCGATATTGGTTTTGCCCTTGTGGAAGGAGACGTGCTTGTTGACAAAATCCCAGTTCACCCAGTTGTTGCGGATGATCTCGTGACAGATGGCGTTGGCAACGGCCAGGTCGGTCTGGGGCCGGAACAGGATGGATTTGTCGGCCGCCTGGCTGGTGCGGGTGGTGCGGGTGGCGAAATCGATGAGGATCACGTCCTTTTTACGCTTGCGGGCCGCCAGCATGCGGGAGAAAAGCACCGGATGCATCTCGGCCATGTTGTTGCCCCAGGTGACAAAGACATTTGCGTTTTCAATATCTTCGTAACAGCCCATGGGCTCGTCCAGGCCAAAGGAGGTCAGAAAGCCGGTCACAGCGCTGGCCATGCAGAGGCGGGCGTTGGCCTCGACATTGTTGGTGCCGATACAGCCTTTGAACAGCTTGGAGGCCACGTACCCGTCAGGGATGGTCCACTGGCCCGAGCCGTAGATGGCCACCGAGTCCTTGCCGTGCTTTTTGATGGTCTCCTTCATCTTGGCGGCAATAAGGTCCAGGGCCTCACTGACCGGCACCTCGACCATCTTGCCGTTTTTACGGACCTGGGCCCTGGTGAGACGGTCCTTGCCATACAGGGCCTGGACCGAATGGTAGCCTTTGACACAGCAGAGTCCCTTGTTGACGCTGCACTTGGGATCGCCCTTGACGGCCACGGCCCTGTCGCCGGAAACACCGACCAGGACTCCGCAACCGGTTCCACAGAAACGACAGGGCGCTTTTTTCCAGGTGATCATGCCGTTTGAACCGGTCTGTTTTTTCCAGTCGGCAAAGCTGATTCCGGGAAACAGAGATGCTGCCGTGGCCACGGCACTCGTGGCAGCAGCGGATTTAATGAACGATCGTCTGTCAAGCTTCACTGTCATTTCTTTCTCCCTCGTATAGTTCGTCGTTGTAGCCAAAGGTCATACTCAGCGATTCCATGTTTTTCATATGTTTCAGCCGCTTCTGCAGGGCCTCCTCCGTTTCCTTGTCCGGGGTGTCCGTCACCAGGATCAGGATGTCGACATTATCAGCCGGAAAGGCCTCACAGTAGTTGAGCCGGTTCAGCTCCTCAAGCAGTTCCTGTTTCTTCCCTTCCCTGGGGCCGGCAATATAGCTCAGGATCGGCATGTCTCCTCCAGATAATGATTAGGGCGGGCCGTGCCGGTTTTCTGACCGGATTCGGCACGCATACATTTTTAGCAAATTGCATACCATGAGGCGCGTTCTCTTTTATATACAAGTCCCGTCCCACCCCCAGCAGGGTGGGATCTTTCATAGTTCGCTGTGCGGGTCGCGGGGCCTGCATGGGTGTCGGGACAAAAGGCGCGGGCATGCGCTCCCGGGTTTCTTGTGGACGGTATGGAGTCACTGGACAGGGGCGGCTCTTCGGATAGCTTTTCAGTTTTGTTACCACCGGGTAACAAGAAAAGGGGGCCTTGTTACCCGGTGGTAACGTCAGGGGCAGGGTGGAGGCAGGAACATCGGGACATCGGTTTCAAGCTTTGCCCACCTGTCCACCTGCTTTATATCTATTATAGGTGAAAGAGCCGAAGATGTTTAATTTAAAATTATTTTTTTAACGATTTTTTACGAACGTGCCGATTTTTTTTTGCATTTCCGCCTTCGAACCGGAAGAAGCCGGGAGAAGTGGAACGCCTTTTGCTGAGCATGAAGTAACCCGTCACAGGGTTTGTGCCTGTGCGGCAGGGCGTGACCGTGCGAAGAAGCGGTATTCCGGGTCACTTTCATCTGCACCACGGGTGGACCTCACGGGTCCGGAAGCATGAAGGTAGCGCCTTTGTTCGGAAAGGGGAAAGGACAGGCGGGATGCAGGTCCCTTTCCGATGCGGTTGGGAGCATTGGGGCGCCGGGTGGAGGAAAGATGCGTTACCGGCTGGTAACGGATTGATTGTTCAGGGTGAACGAACGTGGTATATTGTATAAGTACCCTGCAACAGACAGTGCCCGGGTGTTTTTTGTATGCGACCTGAATCCGTGATGAAAATTTGTGGCTTTGGCAACTAACGCATTGAAAAAGTGAAATATGTGTTCACCCATTCAACCAGGCGGGTTCTCACCCGGCTCCGCCCGTCAGAGCGCCCACCCGCGGCACATCTGAAAGCGATCATATCATGGTCCGATCACTTTCATCTGCACCACGGGTGAACGCTCACGGATTCAGGTGTGAGCCAAGGTAATCCCCTGTGAATCTGACCATCAAGTTCATAGTTGCCATCAGCGCCATTATTCTGCTGGCATACGGAGTTCTGCTGTACCGCACCTCAATCCTGCAGCATGAGCTGGTCATGGGCCAGGCCCGCCGTCAGGCCCGTATTCTGTACAAGCAGATTCTTTTAACCCGGCAATGGGTCTCGGACCACCACGGGTTATTTCTGGTGAAAACAGATGACGTGCGGGAAAATCCCTTTTTGCGCGACAGTGTGATCAGGGCGGATGACGGCACGGTCTTTGTCAAGCGCAACCCGGCCATGGTGACCCGGGAGCTGTCTGAGTACGCGGCCCAGTCCGGTTTCTGCTGGTTTCGGATAACCAGCCTGAAGCCGGTCAATCCGGCCAATGCCCCGGATGATTTTGAGCGTCAGGCCCTGCTCCGGTTTGAGCAGGGCGTCAAGGAGATAGACGCGGTCATTGAGACAGCGGACGGACGGGTACACCGCTACATAGCTCCGCTCATTGTCCAGGAGTCCTGCCTGGACTGCCATGCCGAGCACGGCTATTCGGTCGGTGACATCCGGGGTGCCTTGAGCATCAGTGTGCCACTGGCCTGGGCGGATTCAGTTATCCACAAAAACAACATCACTATTTTTCGTTATGCCGTCTTTTCAGTCATAGCCGTGGCTCTGGCTCTCACCTTCCTGTTCAACAAACTGGTCGGTCGCAGGATCGCCAGGCTTTCCAGGGCCATGGATAACTATCCGGACCGGGATTATGAGGTGATTGATGATGAGCACCTGGTGAACGATGAAATCGGGCGGTTGATCAGCAAGTTTGACGAACTGTGTAAACGGTTGACCAGGGCGCAGCATGAGCTGGACAGGACCATGCAGCAGGCCTTTTATAACGAAAAGATGGCTTCACTGGGTCAATTGACCGCGGGTATTGCCCACGAAATCAACAACCCCCTGGGCGGACTGCTCAACTGCGTCAAGTCCTTGCGTGATGATCCGGGAAACACGGAGTTGCACGCCCGTTACCTGCCCCTGCTCGACAAGGGGCTCAGACGCATCGAGCTCATCATGCGCCAGCTCCTCAACTTTGGCCGCAAGGCGCCTCTTACCTTCAGCCGGGTGGATATTGACGGTATTGTCCGCGAGTGTTTTGAACTCCTTGCCTATCGGCTGAAAAATATTGACCTGCGGTTGTCTCCCGGACTGGCCGACACCTACTGTATTGATGTGGAGGCACTGCGTCAGATAATTGTCAACATAGGATTGAACGCTATTCAGGCCATGCCGGACGGCGGCGTTTTGAATGTCACCACCCAGCTGCGTGATGATCGGATATGCATCGGGATACGTGACACCGGAATCGGCATTGCCCCGGAGAACCTGGACAGGATATTCGATCCCTTTTTTACCACCAAGGACGTTGGCGAGGGCACGGGCCTGGGGTTGGCCGTAACCTATTCCCTGGTTAACCAGATGGAAGGTGCCATTACCGTTGAAAGCGAACCGGGCCGGGGCTCGGTGTTCACCATTATTCTGCCCGCCGGTCAGGACTGCGCTGTTGTCGCGGCCCCGGCCCGGACAGCAAAGGAGCAAGAAAGCGATGCCGCGGATTCTGTTGGCGGAAGACGATGAAATAATGCGCATTACGGTTCAGGACCGGCTGGCAAAGCACAGCTGGGACGTGGACGCCGTGGCGAATGGTCTGGATGCGGCCGAGCGCCTCAGACAGGGGAATTATCACCTGGTTATTTCCGACATCCGCATGCCCGGGCTGGACGGTCTGGAGCTGCTTGAGCTGGTCCGCACGACCTCGCCTTTTACGGACATCATCATGATGACCGCCTACGGCAGTGTGGATGACGCCATAGGTTGTCTGAAAAAGGGCGCGGCCGACTATATTCTCAAGCCCTTTAACATGGATGACCTGGTTATCCGGGTGAACAGAATCCTCGAAATGCAGAACATCAGGGCCCGCTGCTCCTCCCTGGAGGAGAGCTGCCGGGAGATGCATTCGGAGATGATCGGCGACTGCGGGGTCATGCGCGAGGTCCACAGCTTTATCCGGCAGGTCGCTCCGACTGACTCCACCATCCTGATCCGGGGTGAGACCGGCACCGGCAAGGAACTGGCCGCTGCCGCCATCCACAAAAACAGTCGGCGGGCCGACAAACCCTTTGTCCGGATCAACTGCGCCGCTATCCCCGAAGGACTTATCGAATCCGAACTGTTCGGGCACGAGCGGGGCGCCTTTACCGGGGCCCATGCCAGAAAACCCGGTCGTTTTGAAATGGCGGACGGCGGCACCCTGCTGCTCGACGAGATCGGTGAGCTGCCCCTGCCCCTGCAGGCGAAGCTGTTGCGGGTTCTGCAGGAAAACCAGTATGAACGGGTCGGCGGCATCGGTACCGTGACCGTGGACATCCGCCTCCTCTGCGCCACGGCCAGGGACCTGGAAGCGGCTATGGAAAAGGGAACTTTTCGGCAGGACCTGTATTTTCGGCTTAACGTGATTCCGCTGGTCATGCCGCCGCTTCGGGAGCGGAAAGATGATATCCCCCTGCTGACCAATCATTTTCTGCATGAGTTCAGCATCAAACGCGGCGCTGCCGTGGAGATAAGCGACGAGGCCGTTCAGTGCCTGGTTGCCTATGATTTCCCCGGCAATGTCCGGGAGCTGAAAAATATTCTTGAGCGGGCGTCGGTACTCGCTCCGGAGGGAGTCATTACCCCTTCAGACCTGCCCCGGGAGCTTATTTCCCCGGCCGGGGAGGTCGGGGGTGATTCCTTTGTCCTGGCGGACGGGGTTGCCAGGGCCGAAAAGCGGTTGATTGTCAAGGCCCTGGCCCGGACCGGCGGGAAAAGGGCCGAAGCGGCAGGCCTTCTGGGTATCAGTCGTAAAAACCTGTGGGAGAAGATGAAGCTGCACCGGATTTCATGTAACTCGTCACAGGGTTTGTAACCCTGCGATTTTACCTGCCCATAAGGCTCCGGATGTAACCTTTTCCGGTTGTTACCCATCGGTAACAATCATCTTGCCGGAGTGTTACCGTTTGGTTACCCCTGCGTGTTCCTTTCGTTGTAACTCATTGAAAATGAGAGAAAAAATATTTGGCACGTCCCTTGCTAGTATGAAAAAAAGGTATGAAGTACGCATGTCGTTAAACGGTTACACTGAAATGGCTCAAGGAGGAATCAAATGAAACGGATGAAGTGGAAAGTGGTGCTGGGACTGGGATTTGTCTCCTGTTTCCTGGCCGCGGGCGTCCAGGCCGGAGTTTCCGAAGACACGGCAAAATGTCTTGAATGTCACGGTGAGGTCATGCCCGGAATTGTGGAACAGTGGCAGACCAGTACGCACTGGCAGGCCGGTGTCGGCTGTTACGAGTGTCACAGTGCCCAAAAGGGTGATGCCGATGCCATGGAGCATAACGGGTTCCTGGTGGCAACCATAGTATCACCTCGGGATTGTGGCAAGTGTCACCCGGAAGAGACGGCCCAGCAGGAGGCCAGTCACCATGCAAAGGCCGGGGATATTCTCAATACCAAGGACGGGCTCCTGGGCCAGACCATCGGCGGCGAGCCTGCCGTGGCTGTCGGCTGCCGCCAGTGTCACGGTTCCATCGTCAAGGTGAACAGGGACGGCACCCTGGATCCGGCCACCTGGCCGAATACCGGGATCGGCCGGGTCAATCCGGACGGTTCCAAGGGCACCTGCTCGGCCTGCCATACCCGGCACCGGTTCAGCAAGGCCCAGGCCAGAAAGCCCGAGGTCTGCGGCAAATGCCATCTCGGACCTGATCATCCGCAAAAGGAAGTGTACGAGGAATCCAAGCACGGCATCCTCTACCGGGCCTTTACCGACAAAATGAACATGGACAACCCCAAGTGGATCCCGGGTGAAGACTATTATGATGCTCCGACCTGTTCTACCTGCCACATGAGCGCCACCAAGACCCAGGCGGTGACCCATGATGTTGGAGACAGGTTGAGCTGGAATCTGCGCGCGCCCATTTCCGGCCGGACCAAGAACTGGAAAGAGAAGCTGGCTTCGATGCAGGATGTCTGCACCTCCTGTCACGGTGATGTCTTTGTCACCGGTTTCTACCAGCAGCTCGACAATTTTGTTGACCTCTACAACACCAAGTTTGCCCAGCCGGCCAAGGAGATTCGCAGCCTGCTGATGGACAAGGGTGTCATCTCCAAGGCCAATTTTGATGACAAGATTGACTGGATCTGGTGGGAGCTCTGGCATCATGAGGGCCGCAGGGCCCGGCACGGCGCGGCCATGTCCGGACCGGACTATGCCTGGTGGCATGGGATTTACGACGTGGCCAAGCATTTTTATACCGAGTTCATGCCGGAAGTGAAGGAGGCCTGCGAAAAGGCCGGTCAGGCCGGACTCTATGACGAGATCATCAAAAAATACATAGACAGTGATCCGCGCCACCAGTGGTTTACGCAAGGGTTTGACCCGAAAAAGGTGGAAG
>JAJRTB010000257.1 GCA_024278495.1 Deltaproteobacteria bacterium | reverse complement strand
TTTTGTCAAACGGGTCGCCGTCGGGAACCATCAATTCCGGCACCACTGAAACCACCATGTCCGTGACCACCGACGAAAATGCGACCTGCAAGTATTCCACAAGCGCGGGTACGAGTTACGACAACATGGCCAACACCTTCGCGACCACCGGCGGGACGTGTCATTCGCACTCTATCTCATCTCTGGAGGACGGCAAAACCTATGCCTATTATGTCCGCTGCAAGGATGCGGCCGGGAACAAGAATCCATCGGACTATACGATTTCCTTCAGCGTGGCTTCGTCCACTGCAAGTAAGGCTTTGAATCGGGCCGGGCGCTATGCCGGGGCCCTGGGGGATTTCCTGGTGCCCTCGGCCAATGCCCAGACAACGACCGAGACCGCCGCGCCGGCAAACAGCTTTTTTACCGGGCCTGAGTATCTCCTGGAAGGCACGACCGAGGATGGCGCCGGGCTTGGCGACTACAGTTCCATTCTGACCAATCTTCAGCCCTCCACCACCTACTATGTCCGGGCCTATGCCCTGCTCGATACCGGTGAGGTGTATTACGGAAACACCTACAGTTTTACCACGGCGGATTCCTGCTTTATCGCCACCGCCGCCTTCGGCAGTGTTGTCCATCCGTACGTCAGGGTGTTGCGGGATTTCCGGGACAGGTACCTGCTGGGTAACGCGCCGGGTCGTGCCTTTGTGGACGCCTATTACCGCTATTCACCGCCCGTTGCCGATTGTATTGTCCGCCACGACGTGTTGAAGTTGATGGTCCGGGCGGCTCTGCTGCCCCTGATCGGTATGAGCTGGCTCGCCCTGCATCCGTGGTTCGCCCTGTTGCTGCTTCTTGTCATCCCGGGTGTGAGCGCGACGGTTATGATGCGCCGGGCCCGACCACGGACTGCGTAGCAGGCGGCCAAAGCAAAAACAAAAATAATGCAAGACCATTACAGCTCAACAGACAAAATATAAAACAGATGAAGCCGGAAAAAGAAAATAGTCCGCAGCGCAGGCCGCTGCGAAGCAGCAGCGGTTTTACCCTTATCGAGATCATGGTGGTCATGGTCATTCTCGGCATTCTGGCCGGATTGATCGTGCCGCGCATCATGGACCGTCCCGAAGAGGCGCGCCGGACCAAGGCCGCCATCCAGATCCAGTCCATTGAGCAGGCCCTGAAGCTCTACAAGCTGGACAACGGTCAGTATCCGACCACGGAGCAGGGGCTCCAGGCCCTGGTGGAAGCGCCGTCGGTCGGGCGGTTGGCCAGGAAATGGCGGGACGGCGGCTACCTGGACAAGGGCAAGGTGCCCCTTGATCCCTGGGGTAATGAGTTTGTCTATATCGCCCCCGGTCTGCATGGTGATTTCGATCTGATGTCCTACGGGCCGGACGGCGAACCCGGCGGGGAGGGCAAGGACGCGGACATCAACAACTGGGAGCTGGAGTAATTGTGCCCGGCTGTTGCTCAGGAAAAGGCGTTTAAGCGCCGGTGCCCGGCCACGCTGTTTGCGGGTGGCGCTTCAACCGGTCGCGCGGGTTTTACCCTGATCGAGATTCTGGTTGTCATGGTCCTGATGACCGTGGTCACCGCCTTTGCCCTGCCTTCCCTGCGCAGCGCGTTGTTTACCGACCAGCTCAAGGCCACGGCCCGGCGTCTTGTCGGCCTGATTTCTGAAGCCGGTCAGCAGGCCGTGGGCCGGCCTTTTCCGACCGAGCTCCATTTTGATTTTGAGAATAACCGGGTCTGGCTGAATACGGGCGGCAAAACAACTGACAGGGACAAGCCGGATGGTGTGCGGCAGCAGGTGAACATGCCGGACGGGATCAGTCTGGTGGACGTGCATTCGGCCCATGGCGGGAAGAACGGCCAGGGGACCGCGGTAGTCCGCTTTTCCGCCAAGGGCTATGTGGACCGGACGTATATCCATCTGCGCTCCGATGACGGCCGTGACATGACCCTGATGCTCTCTCCGTTTCTGGCGGTGATCAAGGTCGAAGATTCCTATGTCGAGCTCGATGACGGGGATCGGCGATACTGACGTGTGTTCAACAGGAAACTGTGAAGGATTATATGATGCAACGCTATGGTGTGATGTTTGTAAGCTGGCTTGGCGTACTGCTTCTGGCCGGAGTTGTCCGGGCCGCTGAGGTTTCGCCCCGGCCCGAGGTGCGGGAAAATGTGAAGCAGCTTGTGGAGACCGGTAAATGTCCGGGCTGTGACCTGAGCGGCGCGGTTCTGAACCGGGCCAACCTTGTCGGCGCTGATCTCTCCGGCGCTGATCTGTCGGACGCCAGATTGTATCTGGCTGATCTCTCCGGCGCCAACCTGTCCGGCGCCAACCTGCGGGGCGCGGAGCTGGGCGGCGCCGATCTTGCCGGCGCCGACTTGACCGGTGCTGACCTGACCGGCGCCGTTCTTGAAGGTGCGTATCTGGTCGGGGCCAGGATGGATGGTCTGAACAGGTCGCAACCCCAGGCGGAAAGGAGCGCTCCCGCCTCAGTGGATCAGGAGGACGAGGTTGATGAGTCAGGAGCGACCACCGGGAGTGAGGTCGCGGTCGGCAATGGGAAAGATACGGCCCCTCCCGCAGCCGTGGCTGAAACCGTTGTGAAGGCGGCGCCTGAACCGGCGGAGTCAGCGCCTGTGATTGAACCGGAGCCGGAGGTTGCTCCATTGACTCCTGAAGCGGAGCCGCCGGGGTCCCACGCGGTGCCGTCTTCCAAAAAGCTGGTGATGATCGCGGAACCGGTTATCCCGGTTCCTGCGGAAGAAGTTGCAGGTGTCCGGGAACAGGAAGCGCCGGAGCCGGCAGTCGCACAATCTCCGGTCGCTGAGCTGAAAGAGCCTGTAGCCGGGGCGCCCGTGGCGGCGCAACCGGTCGGCGCCGCGCTCCAGCCGGATGAAGTGGTTGCGGTTCTGCCGGAGACTCCCGCGCCCGCGGCTCAGGCGCAACCTGGCACGGAACCCGTATCACCGGTCCGGGAGGGAGCAGAGGAGCCCGGGCCGGTCGCGTCGCAGGATGAGAACAGGGGCGCTGAAGAGGTCGCGGCAGTCGGGACAAAACAGGAACCTGAACCCGAACCGGTTGCGGAACCGGACGAAACGGCCGCGGCTGAACCGGAGGTCCTGTCAGGAGGCGTCGGGACTGGTCCCGCACAAGTGGCGCCGCCTGAGCCGCCGGATGATGCACTGCGGCAGAAAGAACTGCTTGTTGAAAAACTGCTTGATGAAAACCGGTGCGTGGGGTGTGACCTCTCGGGTGTGGACCTGTCCGGCCGTGACCTTGAGGAGGCGGATCTGGAGCGGGCCATCTTGCGCGGCGCCAATTTAAGCGGGGCAGACCTGAGCGAGGCAAATCTCAAGGCGGTTGATTTCCGCGGCGCAAATCTGAGAGATGCTGATCTGCGTGAGGCCGACCTGTACCGGGCCGACCTGTCCGGCGCCGACCTGACCGGTGCGCGGTTCGAAGAGGCGCTGATCGATCTGATGAACTCCAGGGACGCTGTTGGCGCCAGTTTCGAGGGGGCGACCGGTTCTACCCTGGTCGGTCCGTTTGTCCGGCAACCAGAGGACAGGTGACAGAGAGTGGAGGTCGGAACGGTTTGTCGCTCTGGTGGCTTTTTGAGGAAACCGGCAAATCTCCTTGACAGTTTGTTTTTTTTCCGATATACAAAAAAGTTTGTTGGCCTTGCAAAAAGTCAGGCCGGAGTATCTGTGATATGGGGGTGTTGATTCGCCCGACTGAAATGAGCGGAACGCGGAGTGCGTATCCGGTTGAGATATTGCTGAGAAATATAATACATATTTTTGTTTGCAGGAGTACACATGGCCAATCATAAATCAGCTCAGAAAAGAGATCGGCAGTCCAAGGTGCGCCGCATGCGCAATCGCATCAACAAGACCCGCTTGAAAAACGCGGTAAATCGTGTTGACGCGGCCATTGCAGCCGGTTCCGGGGAGCAGGCCAGGGAAGCGTTGCAGAAGGCGGTCGCCGTTATTCACAAGACCGCCTCCAAGGGCACCATCCACAAGAAGACAGCGTCCCGCAAGGTATCCAGGTTGACCAGGAGGGTCAACCGCATGCAGGC
>JAJRTB010000256.1 GCA_024278495.1 Deltaproteobacteria bacterium | reverse complement strand
CAGAAATCGAGGTGCGGCCCGCCGCCAACCAGGTCGATGATCTGCTTGAAGAGATCCAGCTTCGGACGGAACGGGGCGAGGCTGTCCTGGTCACGACCCTGACCAAGCGGATGGCCGAGGACCTGACCGAGTACTATGAAAAGGTCGGGGTCAAGGTGCGGTATCTCCATTCTGATATTGATACCCTAGAGCGGGTCGAGTTGATCCGTGATCTGCGCAGGGGGGACTATTCTGTCCTGGTTGGCATCAATCTGCTGCGCGAGGGGCTTGATATTCCCGAGGTCTCATTGGTGGCGGTACTGGATGCGGACAAGGAGGGATTTCTCCGCTCAGAGCGGTCCCTGGTCCAGACCTGCGGCCGGGCCGCCCGTAATGCGCGCGGTAAGGTTATCCTTTACGGTGACACCATAACCCGTTCCATGCGCTTCACCATTGACGAGACAAATCGCCGCCGTGCCATCCAGGACGCGTTCAACCGGGAGCACGGTATCACTCCGCAGACTATCCGCTCAGCTGTCAAGAAATCACTGCAGGAACATCTCACGGCCACAGGCATGCTGCCTGGACTTGAAGATCCTGCTCCGGCGCCGGCTACCGGTGAATCTCAGCCTCTCTACACGTCTGTTGATGACCTGCGGGCTGAACTGAAGGAACTTGAAAAAGAGATGCTCCAGGCTGCCGAGGCCCTTGAGTTTGAAAGGGCGGCCGAGTATCGTGACCGGATCAAAGAGTTGACTGAACTGATGCTGGCCTGTTGAGTGTTCGGTATGACAGGGTGACCAGGGAGTGCAAAGAGTTTTTGGGTACGAACGTTTTCAAGAACAGGGTTGTCCGGCGCTTGAGCCTGACAGTTGTGCCGCCGTGTTACGTGGCCATGAGCAAACTCTGGTTTGCCACCTGTCGGTTGACTATCCGGGACAGCCATCATATTGACGATGCCAGGGAACTTGGCGCGGTTATTGTGCCGTTCTGGCATTACTCACTCTCCTATATCTTTCATCATCTGAAACAGTATCCAGGTATAGCCCTGGTGAGCGCCAGCGAGGATGGGGATTATATCGCCCGGGTCGCTGAACTGTTGAACTTTGATACCGCGCGCGGTTCCTCCAACAGGAGGGGAATGCCGGCCTTGAAAAAAACACTGAAAGCCATGAAACAGGGCAGGCACGTGGGGATAGTGGCGGACGGGTCCCAGGGGCCGCCCCGGCGCTGTCAACCCGGTGCCGTGTTTCTGGCTTCCCGGACCGGCGCCCCGATTCTCCCGGTGGTCTGGTCATGCGATCGCTTCATCACCTTCAACAGCTGGGACAGGATGGTCCTGCCTTCGCCCTTTTCCAGGATCGTTCTGCGCTACGGCAAACCCTATACCCTTGCCAGGGGGCTTGACGCGGACGGAATTGAACGGGAACGGCTGCTGCTGGAGAAAAGGTTAAACATCCTGTATCACCAGGTGTGGGCAGAGTTTGACCGGAAACATACGGATAACGGCCCTGATCATGAGGAAAAAAATGAAAAAAAATCCTAAAGGGCTTGTGGTAGCCGGTTTAAGCGGGGGATCCGGAAAATCGGTTGTGGCGGTCGGGCTGGTGGCCCGGCTGCGTCAACTTGGGCACCGGGTCGCTGTTTTCAAAAAGGGCCCTGACTATATTGACGCGGGTTGGCTTGGCCTGGCTGCGGGAAGTCCCTGTTTGAACCTTGACCCTTTTCTGCTGAGCGAAGAGGTCATCGCCGCCTCGTTTCAGCAGGGCATGGTTCATGGTGATACAGGGTTGATCGAGGGGAACCGCGGCCTCTATGACGGGGTCAATGCCCGGGGCGGTTTTTCCACAGCTGAACTTGCCATTCAGCTCGGCCTGCCGGTCCTGCTGGTAGTCAACTGTACCAAAGCGACCCGGACGGTCGCGGCTCAGGTCCTGGGCTGCCGGGAGCTTGACCCCCGAATTGTGATCTGCGGGGTGGTGTTGAACCAGGTGGGCACCGGGCGTCAGGAAGCGGTCATTCGGGAGGCGGTCGAGCAGTATACGTCCATTCCCGTGGTCGGGGTGGTGTATCGCCGGAAAAAGGATTTTTTTCCCATGCGCCACCTGGGTGTGACTCCGCACCAGGAAACAGACGGTGCTTCTTCCGTATTTGAGGATCTTGCCGCTGTTGTCGCAAAAAACTTTGACCTGGAGACGATTCTCGCCGGCATGGCCGAGGTGCCGGTCTTCCGGGCAGGAGAGAGGGCGGTCAGGATGGAGCCGCAGGTCACCATCGGCATCCTGCGGGATCGCGCTTTTCAGTTCTATTATGAAGAAAACCTGGAAGCCCTGCGGCGGGCCGGGGCCCGGCTCCGGATGATCGATGCCCTGATCGATGCACAACTGCCGGGGGATCTTGACGGACTGTATATCGGCGGGGGGTTTCCCGAAACCAGCGCCCGTGCGATCGCGGCTAACACTTGTTTCCGCGAGTCGGTCCGACGGGCCGCGGACGCGGGATTGCCCATTTATGCCGAGTGCGGCGGCCTGATCTTCCTGGGACGCTCCCTCATCATGGAGGGGGAGGAGTTTCCCCTGGCAGGCGTTTTTGACGTTACCTTCACCATCTCCCGCAAACCGCAGGCCCACGGGTATTCGATTTTTCGGGTGGAGGGTGAAAATCCCTTTTATCCGGTCAACACCGTGGTCAAGGGGCATGAATTCCGCTATTCCGTTGTGAAGAGTTGGGATGGAGCGCCTGCTGATCTTGCCCTGGCTATGGAGCGGGGCACCGGTTTCATGGACGGCAGGGACGGCCTTGTCAAAAAAAATGTTCTGGCCCTGTACACCCATGTCCTGGCGCCGGGGACGCCGGAATGGGCCAAGGGCCTGGTTGGCGCGGCCAGACGATTTTCAGCGCACAGGGGTAACCCGGATCTTGCACAAAGGTCGTTGCGAAAAGTCTGAACGAGAGAGGCGCAACTTACCGGGCCTCGTCGGCCAGGTTGAATTTCTCCACCAGGTCCTGGAGACGGGTGGCCAGGAGGGCCAGCTCTTCCGCGGAGGCGTTGACCTCACGTATTCCCTTGCTGCTTTCCTCCATTCCCTTGCTGACGCCCTGGATATTTGATGCGACTTCGTTGGAACCCGCGGCCAGAGAAACTATGCTGTCCGTGACCTCGTTGGTGGCGGCCTTGGAATCTTTAACTATATCAAGCATGCTGTCTGTCTCGCGGGAGTGGTTGGTCACGGCCGTGGAAATGGATGCTGACGATTTGTTGAGATTCATGATAATGCCCGATACTTCGCCGATAGCTTTCGCGGCCTCTTCGGTTTTGTCCTGAACGTCCTGGATAAGTCCTGAAATATTTTCGGCAGCCTCTGCGCTCTGCTTGGCCAGCTCCTTGACCTCACCCGCAACCACGGCAAACCCCTTGCCTGCATCTCCGGCGCGGGCGGCTTCGATGGTCGCGTTGAGGGCGAGAAGCTTGGTCTGTTCGGTAATCTCTTCGATTGTCGCTGTTGTTATGCCGATTTCACCGGCGGCTTCCTGTAACGAGAGGATTGTGTCACTGGCGTTATTCACCATGGTTAACGCACTGTTGCTGATATTTGATCCCTCGCGAGCCTTGTTGCCGATTTCGTCTACTTCATCGGCAATTTTTTTAGTTACATCGGTAAGGACCTGCATGTTTTCCGACATTTTTTCAGCTGTCAGCTTGATGTCATGTGAGCTGACGTTGATCTGCTCGGTTGAAGCGGCCACATTGGCTGCCTGGGCCGAGGATTCCTCCGCTCCTGCCGCCAGTTGGGACGAAATGCCGGAAAGATTTTCAGCGGATCCGGCCAGGACGGAGGCGTTATCCTGGATCTGCTTGATGGTATCAGTCAGGCTCCGCGACATCCTTAACAGGGCATTGCCCAGGGCGTCATTCTCGTCCTTGGGCACTACCTTGAAGCGAAGGTCGCCATCAGCAAGCTTGTT
>JAJRTB010000255.1 GCA_024278495.1 Deltaproteobacteria bacterium | reverse complement strand
TATTCAACCGCGTTGTTCGGAAAGAGTTCGCGGAACTCGGCAAACAACTGGGCAGCCAGGGTTTTGTTGGGAGCAAGGACCAGAGTCGGCCGCTGCACCTCCTCGATCACCCTGGCCATGGTAAAAGTCTTACCCGAGCCGGTGACCCCAAGCAGGACCTGATGGCGCTCACCGTTTCTGATTGCCTGTACGAGCTGCCTGATAGCCTCAGGCTGGTCTCCGGACGGATGAAATGCCGTTACCAGGGTAAAGGGTGTTTCCATGCTTTCAGGGCCCCTGCCTGTCACCGTCGGCCGCAATGCGGCTGCGAAGATCTTCAAAACTGATCAGCCCTTCGCGGATCGGTATGATTCCGTCAGCTCCAAAGCCAACCAGGGTCGACCCGAGCCGACCAGGCGTCACCCCACCGTCCAAGACAATATCTATTCTGTCGCCCATGGCCTGCTCCACTTCTGCCGCGGATACCGCCGGAGGGTGCCCGGAAAGATTTGCGCTGGTGGCAGTAACCGGTGTGGCGCAGGTTCGAACCAGCGCACGGGCCAGGATATGGGAAGAGCGGCGGACACCGACCGTGGATGTATTGCCGGTCAACTGCGCAGGAAGATCGTCTCTGGCCGGAAGAACAAGGGTCAGGGGGCCTGGCCAGAATTTTTCCATCAGGACACGGGCAATGTCCGGGGTATCTGCGACCAGACGGTCAAGCTGGCGCCGGTGCTCAACCAGCACCAGAACAGGTTTGTCCGGGGGACGCTCCTTGGCCCGGTAAAGTCGCGCCAGCGCCATTTCGTTAAACGGATCAACAGCCAGACCGTAATAGGTCTCCGTGGGAAAGGCGACAATGCCGCCGTCGCGGAGAATCTCTGCTGCCTGTTCAAGCTCGCGTGTACCGGTTCCGACAATCACTCACTTGTGCAGGGCTTTGTTCTTGGCGGCAACCTGTTCCGCCATGGATTTGACATGTTTGTCCAGGGCCCGGGCAATCTGCTGATCGGCAAGACCGAGGATCCTGGCCGCCAGAACAGCGGCGTTTTTGGCCCCGGCCTTGCCGATACCCATAGTGGCGACCGGAATGCCGGGAGGCATCTGCACTGTGGAAAGCAACGCGTCAAGACCGTTCAGGGACGAGGCGTCCAGCGGTACGCCGATGACCGGCAGGTTGGTATGGGCCGCAACAACCCCGGCCAGATGAGCCGACATGCCTGCCCCGGCAATAATCACCTTGAGACCTCGCTTAGCGGCGGTTCGGGCGTACTCGGCGGTCTCCTCCGGTGTACGGTGGGCTGACGAGATATTGACTTCGCAGGAGATTCCCATGGATTTGAGAAAATCAGAGGCTGCCTGCATGGCCGGCAGGTCTGAATCACTGCCCATCAGTATGCCCACGGCTGGGCCTTTCTTATCCCGCAGCCTGCTTAACGCCCGGTGACCGATGTCGCGTCGATAATAACAGCCGGACCACTTGATCTCGCGTACGGCCTGGTAGGCCTTGTTGATTGCCTTGCCGATATCAGCACCGATAGCGGTCACGCCCAGTACCCGGCCGCCAACATTGACCACCCGTCTGTTCTGCATGGCCGTGCCGGCGTGAAAAACCATGACCCCATCGATCCGCTCAGCCTTGATCAGGCCGCTGATGGGCTTGCCGGTCGCGTACTTCCCGGGATACCCCTGGGACGCCATCACCACGCACACGGTGGGCCTGGGGTCAATGTCCAGCTCAATCGCGTCAAGTCTGCCCTCAATGGACGCCTCGATCACATCCACCAGGTCCGAACGCATGCGCATCAACAGCGGCTGGCACTCCGGATCGCCGAAACGGCAGTTAAATTCCAGGACTTTGATATCGTCACCGTCGATCATCAGTCCGGCATAAAGCATCCCCCTGTAGGGACGCCCCTCTGCGGCCATGCCGCGAACCGTCGGAATCATTATCTCGCTCATGACCCGCATTGCCAGCTCTTCGGTCAAAACCGGAGCCGGAGAGTAGGCTCCCATGCCGCCGGTATTGGGTCCGCGGTCACCTTCAAACACAGCCTTGTGATCCTGGGATGACGGCAGAGGCAAAACATTCTCACCGTCTGTAAAGGCGATGAAAGAGGCCTCCTCACCCTGGAGGAACTCCTCAACCACAACCCGGTCTCCGGCGGCGCCAAAGGCCCGATCCTTCATTATCAGGTCAACACCCTTCTTTGCCTCGGACTTGGTCATGGCCACGATAACACCCTTGCCGGCGGCCAGCCCGTCCGCCTTGACCACGCAGGGAGCGCCGATCTTGTCTATATATTTTTTGGCGGCCCCGGCCTTGGTAAACACCTTGTAGGCAGCGCTGGGGATATTGTACTTCTTGAGAAAATCCTTGGTAAAGACCTTGCTGCGCTCTAGTTCGGCCGCGGCGCCACTTGGCCCGAAAACCCGCAGACCCTTCTTTTCAAAGGCATCGACAATGCCAAGCGCCAGGGGGTCCTCGGGCCCGATAACAGTCAAATCAATCTTCTGCTGGAGGGCGAACTTGACAAGCCCCTTGACGTCGCTTGCCTTCAGGTCCACACAGGTGGCCATCTTCCTGATACCGGCATTGCCGGGCGCGCAATAAATTTTAGTTACCCTCGGGCTCTGCTGCAGCTTCCAGACAAGGGCGTGCTCACGACCACCGGACCCAACCACCAATATCTTCATATTCCTCTCCACATTATTAATTTTTTCAACCCCGGGTCAGTCTGCATTGATATCGCCCAAACTGAAGAGCCGGCCCTTCGATGCGGACCGCGGTGCCTCTGCAAATGTTTACTCCACAACCCTGACAGGCTCAACCAATTCACTGACTAAGGTTTACGGACCCACATGCAAAATAGACATCATAATAAAAATATTTTTGTAAAACAAGGCGACAGATACGTCTGGTTATGTTTCCACCACGGTCTCGTTCCTTCCCGGGTCACCCTGTGCCTCCTGTCTCCAGGTTCAACCATTTTACTTGACACTGTCAACCCGACTCTGCTAAATATGAATGAATGACTGTTCATTTGTCAACCATGGATAACCATTCAATATTTCTCCCTGATGAAAACAGCCGACAAGCACGACAAAATTATACGGGCCGCGACCAAAGTATTTGCCAAAAAAGGCTTTTTCAACGCCAGAATATCGGATATCGCCAAAGAGGCAAAGGTTGCCGACGGAACCATCTATCTGTACTTCAACAACAAGTATGACATGCTGCTCTCGGTCTTTGAAGAAAAGATCGGCAGGCTGGTCAACTTGATCAACAGCCAGCTGGAACAAGAGGATGACCCCCGTCGCATGCTTGAAATCTTCATCACCACCCATCTCAGGGAGATGAAAAAAAACAAAAACCTGGCCGAGGTCATTCAGATCGAATTGCGCCAGACCAACAAAATGGTCAAGGATTACCGGAACAACAAGTTCAGTGAATACCTCAACATCATCTCGATGATCATCAAAAAAGGTCAGGCCAAGGGTGTCTTTCGCAGGGACGTCCTGCCTGGTCTGGCCAAGAGAGCTATTTTCGGGGCCATGGACGAAATCGCCCGGATATGGAACATTAATATCGACTCAGAGTACCCGATAGACGAAACCACCAACCAGGTCATCAGTATTTTTCTGATTGGAATTCTGCAACACCCGACAACAGGGAAATCCTGAAATTGTTCAGGCCCGGTCGGCCAGGCGGATATCCATGACTTCGAATTCCCGCACGCCTCCCGGGGTTTTGGCCAAAACATCATCCCCGATTTCCTTGCCCAGCAGGGAGCGGCCCAGTGGTGATAACACCGAGATAGAGCCTCTCTTGACATCAGCCTCTTCCGGACCCAACAGCTGATAGGTCACCTCCTCATCGGTCTCCATGTCAAGCAGGGTTACAACAGTCCCGAACACGGCCCGGTCACAACTGATCTTGGTACAGTCTATGACTTCGGCCCGGGTAATCTTGTCCTTCAACTCTAAAATTCGCCCCTCAATCATACTCTGCCGTTCCTTTGCGGCATGGTACTCGGCATTTTCGCTGAGATCACCGTGGGCCCGGGCAACCTCAATTGCCCGGACCACCTTCGGCCTCTCAAGCCGCTCCAGTCGTTCAAGCTCTTCACGCAGGGCCTTGTACCCTGCCGTGGACATTGGTATACGTGAAATCATTGTCTCTGAGTTCCTCCTGTATCAATCACTTTTTGTATTTCTTTCATCCCCGGAACGGCCCTTATTCTCAAGCGCCCTCAAGTCTCCTGCCCGTCCGTTTTGCTCAAGCAGCACAGCCAGTTCACGGTAGGTTTGCGCATCAGCGGGGTCTTCCAGATAGAGCAGGGTCAGCACCTCAATCAATTCTCCTGTCTGGTTCTGTTCACGCAGAAGCGCGGCAATTTCCCGATAAATGGCAGGGCGGTCAGGAGTAACTTTGACCAGGTCCCGCCACAGTTTTTCACTGCCGGCATTTTGCACCAGAACAAGGAGTTCACGGGCCAGCAACTTCCGGGTCGTGTTCTTTTTACGCAGCACATCTGTATTATCAGGCTCCAGGGCCAGGCAGTAATCATAATAGCGCAATGCATTATCAAAGCGCCCAAGCCTGACATTCATTTCCGCTGCTTCAGCCAACAACTCCGGATCGTTCGGGACCTGCTTCAGCAATGCTTCGAGGTGCCTGAGACTCATGGACCAGTTCGCACGGTCCGCGTAATAACGACTCAGGGATCTGTGCAGCCCGGGATTATCAGGCTCCCGGGCCACAAGCCTCTGGAGATAGGCCGCCTCCAGGTCAGCATTTCCGGATTGCCGATAAAGCCGGGCCTGCATACGCAGCACCTCAATGTTGTCCGGATCGTTCTTTTCAAGATACGCAAGCTCGGAACCGGCCTTGTCTGTTGCGCCCAGTTCGAGAAGCAATCGTACCCGACGTTCACGCAGCCCATTGTTCTCAGGACACATTTCAATAAGTTTTTCAAGAAGGGGCAGGGTCGCCTCGGCATCACCGAGCAGTTCCCGGGCACGCACCAGCCCTTCCAGAGCCTGTTGCGCTTCCGGACCGTCCGGGGCCGCCTCATAAAGTTGACTGAAAATTCTGAGCGCCTTCTCTGTCTGACCGCAATGAAGACCGGCATCACCCAGGGCAAAGAGATATTTTTTGTCTGCCGGATCAACAAAGAGCAGTTTATCCAGTTGCGCACAGGCCTGACTCCATCGTTGCAGGCGGACAAGAATAGTCGCGTATTCCCACCTGGCCTCGCTGATGTTCCCCTTGCTGTTCAAAAGAATTTCATACTGTATTAACGCTTCTTTATACTTTTCGTTCCGATACAGGCGGCGGGCCTGATCCCAGGTCGCTTTCCATTCGGGTGACGAGCTCTCATCGTACGATATAATCCGGCTGGGAGCCGTTTCGGTTCTTTCCGGCGCGAGATGGCGATTTGCCGAGCCCTGCGACTTCCCATCAGCGGCTGCGGTCCAGGGGACACGGACCAGGATGCCGACAAACAGTGAAATTGACAGCAAGAGAATACACCTGTTCACGGCCGGTAAAATTCCTTAATCGTCTGTACGACATACTGCTGCTGGTCATCACTGAGTTCCGGAAAAACCGGGAGGGCAAGCGTCTCTTTTGCGGCCCGCTCAGCTACCGGCAGGGATATATCCGCATCAGTTGTCCCGCCCAGGCACTGTTGCCGGTGCAGACAGATGGGGTAATAAACCGCACAGCCAATCCCCTTTTCCAGCAGATGAGCCATCAGATCATCCCGACGGAACACACGGATGACGTACTGGTTGTAGATATGATGATTATGCTCTCGGGCTCCGTCAACCTTTTGATACACTGCTTCGGGCAGGCGAACCTGTCCGTCAAGAAGTCCGGCATCGGCAAACAGCCTGTTATAGGTTTCCGCATTCTGCCTTCTGGATTTGTGCCACTGGTCCAGGTGCTTCAGCTTTATATTGAGTACGGACGCCTGGATGGCATCAAGCCTGAAATTTCCCCCGATAAACGCGTGATAATATTTCGGGTCGGCACCATGATTACGGAAGATCCTCAACTTCCTGATAAAGTTCTGATCATTGCTGGTGACCATGCCGCCGTCACCCATCCCGCCCAGGTTCTTACTCGGGAAGAAGGAGAAGCAGCCGCTCAGCCCCATGGCTCCGGCCCGTCTCCACGTAACCTGCCCGTCAGCGACAAAGGGACAGTCAGCCCCGATAGCCTGGGCCGCGTCTTCTATGACCGGCAGTTCAAACTCTTCAGCCAGACGCATGATCTTTTCCATATCCGCGCACTGACCGTAGAGATGGACCGGTATCAGGGCCTTGATTCTGGAGCCGCGTTTCCTGTCAGCGTGGAGTTGCTCAGCCATCAGCTCCGGATCTATATTCAGCGTTTCTTCGTCAATGTCGGCAAAGACCGGCCTGGCCCCAACCCGGAGAATCGAACCCATGGTTGCAAAAAAACTGTAGGGGGTCGTCAACACCTCATCACCGTGACCTATGCCCAGTGCCATAAGGCTGATCAAAAGCGCGTCAGTGCCGCTTGAGACGCCGACAGCGCCGCTTACACCGCAATATGACGCAACAGACTTCTCCAGTGCATCAACCTCCGGCCCGAGGATGAACGTATTCGACTCAACAACACGGTTCAACGCCAGGAGTACTTCTTCCCGCAACAGCTCCATCTGCGGCTTAAGATCCAGCAAAGGTACCTTCATAAACAAAATAACTCCTGTCTGTTTGTTTTTATCGGATTCGCAAAAAGGAGCGAATCCGACCGGTCTGCCTTGCAACCTGCTGATTTATTGCAGTGTCCGGCCAGTGCCTGGCGCTTTTTCAATATCATATATTGGTGTTGGAATACGGCGGCACAAAAATTATCTGGGACGGGTGGGAATTCAGGAACCGCTGAACCCGGAATCCGATTTGATCACCATATGATCACCGCTAAAGAAGTCTTTGACATCGGGCAGTTCCTTTTCAAAATGCTTCTTTAACTTCTTCAGCAGATTGGCCTCGATCTGCCGTACCCTCTCCCTGGAGATACCAAATTGGTCTGCAATGGTCTGCAGGGTCTGCGGATCATCAGTGAGCAGCCGGGACTGAAGGATAATCTGCTCTTTATCGTTAAGTTGATCCCTGAGCCGGTCAATGATCTCACCAAAACGGTCCCTGATCTCCTGGCTGGCCACGATCTCCTCGACATCAGGTCCTCCCTGGGGCAGAAAGCTCTTCTGCTCATCATCGGAATCGGAACGGACCGGACTTTCCAGGGAAACTTCCCAGTTATCCATGCGCTGATTCATCTCAACGACTTCACTTTCCTTGACGTTGAGACGTTCGGCCAGAAGTTTGACCTCGGGCTTGAATCCCTGTGCTTCAAGCAGTTTTTTCTCTTTATTCAGGCTGAAAAACAGCTTGCGCTGGGCCTGGGTTGTACCGATCTTGACCAGGCGCCAGTTATCCATGATAAACTTGAGAATATAGGCCCGGATCCAGTATGCGGCATAGTAGGAAAACTTGACGCCGCGATAGGGATCAAATTTCTTGGTCGCCTGAACCAGACCGACGTTTCCTTCCTGGATAAGATCCATGAAATTCTGCATCCAGTACTTCTGGAAATCCATGGCCACCTTGACCACCAGTCGCAGGTTGGCAGAGACGAGCCTATAGGCCGCGTCCGGATCACCGGTCTCCTGGAACCGGACAGCCAACTCATCTGTTTCTTCCCGCGACAACAACTCATACTGGCTGATCTCCTGCAGGTATCGATGCAGGGCCGGATTGCTGAGGGCCGGCAGATTCTTATCTTCCGGCAGCAGGACGAGGGGGTGTTGCATTTCCTCGGCCCCTGATTTTTTATCTTTCTTTGCAGTGGGCATAAAATAGGTGAGCGAAACCGTGTCTCATTTCATCCGGTCTCGCTTCCAAAAAAAATAAATAATTTTCAGTTAAGCGTTGAAGATTACTCGATTAACGCAGTACTTGACTTTCAAGTCCATTAATTGTGTTGTACAGCACCTGAATCCGTGAGCATTCACCTGTGGCGCAGGGCGGCACCGGGTGAACCTTTCAGTCAATGCCCCGCTCCTGCTTGCTGCACTGTTGTTGTCACGGTACCTGGATGTTGCGCTTTCTTCTGTCACTGATAGAAGTATAAGTAGTATAGTATAAACTATATCTGAAAAAATTTCACCCCATTCGCTAGAGTAACGTGCATGACGCGCCGATCTGGATGATATTTGTCGGATCAGCGTTGCAACGTATTGAATTATCGTTGTGCCCGGCTGGTGTTGACAAGTTTTTGCAAACTCATCATATTTGACAGATTCGCAAAAAGAATCGAATCCGACGGATCAGTCTTGGAGCTTGTTGAATTATCGTAGTGTTCGGCCAGTGTTAATGACTTTTTACGAATTCATCAAATTTCACGAACCATGCGGGGCACAGGGCCGGAGGGGGGAGCGTACGAATCGGCTCCAGCCCTGTCCCGGCTCGGTATCTGTTTTAATTTAGGCAAATCTATGCTATCAGTTGCTGCGCACGCAACCAGCGAAACAACCCTTCTTCGCACTCAACAACATGAAAAACATACGAAACTTCAGTATAATCGCACACGTTGATCACGGCAAATCCACCCTGGCCGACCGCATGATACAGCTCTGCGGCATGGTGGCTGACCGGGAATTCAAGGACCAGCTGCTCGACTCCATGGACATCGAGCGGGAACGCGGTATCACCATCAAAAGCCAGACCATCTGCCTCCCCTACACGGCCGCGGATGGCAGGGAGTACGCTCTCAACCTGGTCGACACACCCGGTCATGTTGACTTCAGTTACGAGGTCAGCCGTGCCCTTGCCTCCTGCGAAGGCGCCCTGCTGCTGATAGACGCGGCCCAGGGCGTGGAGGCCCAGACCCTGGCGAACCTGTACCTGGCCATGGAAAACGACCTGGAGATCATCCCGGTCATTAACAAGATTGACCTGCCCTCAGCCGAACCGGAGCGGGTGGCGGACCAGATAGAAAACGACCTTGGTCTGGACCGGGAGTCAATCCAGTACTGCTCCGCCAAGACCGGCAAAGGTGTTGACACCATTCTCGAGGCAATAGTCAACCTGCTGCCGCCCCCGGAAGGGGACCCTGACGCGCCCCTGCAGGCGCTTATCTTTGACGCCCAGTATGATCCCTATAGAGGCACTGTTATTTCCTGCCGAATCATAAACGGTGAACTGCGGCCCGGTGACCAGATCATGTTCATGTCCAATCAGACTGTCTACAAGGTTGAAGAAACCGGCACCTTCCATGTTCGCCGTTCACCCCGGAAAAAACTTTCCGCCGGCGAGGTCGGCTATATCATCGCCGGAGTCAAGACCGTTTCCGATACCCAGCCAGGCGACACCATTACCCTTGTGGATAACCCCTGCGCCGCGCCCCTGGCCGGTTTCAAGGAGGTGCAGCAGGTTGTTTTTTCTTCGATTTACCCAATCTCAACCGATGACTACGAGGACCTGGCCACTGCCCTTGAAAAACTCAAGCTCAATGACGCGGCCCTGACCTTTCAGAAGGACTCGTCCGCGGCCCTCGGTTTTGGTTTCCGGTGCGGCTTTCTCGGCCTCCTTCACCTCGAGGTCGTCCAGGAGCGGCTTGAGCGCGAATTTGACATCTCGCTGATCCTGACCGTGCCGTCGGTACGGTATAAATTTTACCTGCAGGGCGGCGAGACCCTGGAGGTTGACAACCCGGCTCATTTTCCAGACCCCGGTCGCATCGAATATGTCGAGGAACCGTTTATCAAGGCGACCATCCATATACCGGAACGATACATGGGCGCTGTCATGACCCTGTGCATGGAGCGGCGCGGCGAAAACACAAACTATCACTACCCTATGCCCGGCCGGATTGAGTTTACCTGTGAACTGCCTTTGGCCGAGGTCATCTATGACTTCTATGACCGGCTCAAATCCATTACCCAGGGCTACGGCTCCTTTGACTATGAGCTGACCGATTACAGGAAGAGTGACCTGGTCAAGCTTGATATCCTGGTCAACGGCGAAACCGTCGATGCCCTGTCCCAGCTGGTCCACAAGTCCAGAGCCCGCGAGCGCGGCCTGCGTGCCTGTGAGCGTCTCAAGGAAGAGATACCCCGGCAGATGTTTAAGATTGCCATCCAGGCGGCAATTGGCGGAACCATCATCGCCCGGACCAATATCTCGGCCCTTCGCAAGGACGTAACAGCCAAATGTTATGGCGGTGATATTTCCAGAAAGAGAAAGCTGCTGGAAAAGCAGAAGGCGGGCAAAAAACGGATGAAGACCGTGGGCAATGTCGATATCCCGCAACGGGCCTTCCTCTCAGTCCTCAAGTCGGACCAGAACTGAGCATTGGCTCCCTCGAAAAAGGCACACATACACAGTAACTCGTCACGGGCACCGCATCTTCGCACAGGCGCCCTTGCCAGCTTAGTCGGCTATAGCAGATGATCAGGTACCATAAACATATATGCCGCGCTGTTCATCGAACGAAAATTCTCATTTTTCAAGGCACCCTGTTGCCTGTCGGATTCGCGGTATTTTCCGAACCCGACACACAAAAGCCCGTACCAGAGGGTACGGGCTTTTTATTTTCTCCGGGCCGGGGATCCGTTGTCGGCGGCGTCAGTTGCTCTCAACGGTTGCGGCGTCGTTGCGCCCCTGATTGCCGGGGCACTGGATGCCGGTGACATCCACTCCCTTCTGGTGCATTATACTGAGGATTTCCTCCTGGCTGAAAATTGAATCCTTCTGCTTGATGACGTAAACAATACAGTCACGGCAAATATTGAAGGAGTAGGCATCCAGCTTTCTCATCACCTCCCAGCACGGTTCATCCGCCTTGTAGGCCGGACACTGGGCAATATTTTCCGAGTTACACTTCATGATTTCCCAGCAGGGCCAATCTGATCGCAAAGACATAAGATCCCTCCATCCACCTTTCACTGCAGAAACAGTAATTATTACAGTTACTCAGCCCGTTAGACGCAACCTTGTGCTGAGGATGAATATTTTGTTTAGCACTTTTATACATAAGATGCAAGCAGAGTCTTGAGCCGGTCACAGCCCAACCCGGTCTTGCTCGAAAAGAGAACCCGGTCATCGGGACGCAGGGTCAGGGCGGCGTCAAGGCCGGCGGCGCAGACGGCCAGCTTATTGCCGGTCAGTTTGTCCGCCTTGGTGTAGACCGCCACAAAATCAAGGCCCTGGTGCCTGAGCCATTCCACGAGGCTGCGGTCATACTCCTTCAACTCATGGCGCACATCAATAATCACAACAACGCAGGCAAGGTTTTCCCGGTTCTCGAGATAACCGGTGATCAATTTCTGCCAGAAACTGCGCACACCCTTTGAAACCCTGGCAAAACCGTAACCGGGCAGGTCAACCAGGTAGAGCCGGTCATCAACGACAAAATAGTTCAGGCTCTGGGTCTTTCCGGGCCTGGAGCTGGTCTTGACCAGGTTGCGCCGGCCGACAAGCCGGTTGATAAGACTGGATTTGCCGACATTGGAGCGACCGGCAAAGGCGATCTCTGGAAAATCAGGGGCAGGGAGATCCCTGTGGTGATAGACACTCCGGAGGAAACTGACCTTTGTGAACACCATATATTCTCCCGGCCCGCCCGTGGGTCTCAGATAACTTTATTGAGTGAATACTCTATTATACCTTCCGCGCCGAGGCGCTTGAGCTGCGGCACCAGGTCACGTACCTGGTGCTCGGAAATCACGGTTTCCACCGAGAACCAGTCCTGCTTGTACAACTGGGATACTGTCGGCGCCGTCACGCTCGGCAGGACATCGATCAACTGATCCAGTTTATCGTGGGGGACGTTCATCTTCAGGCCGACTATGCGATCAGCTCGCAGGGCGCCCTGCAACAGCATGGCTATATTATCAACCTTCTCTTTTTTCCACGGATCGGCAAGAGCCGCCTTGTTGGCGATTAACTGGGTATTGGATTCCATAAGCTCATGGATCACCCTGAGACCGTGGGCCCGGATAGTAGACTCGGTCTCGGTCACCTCGACAATGGCATCGGCCAGACCGGACACAACCTTGGCCTCGGTCGCACCCCAGGAAAAGACAATCTTGACGTTTATGTTACGTTCGGCAAAAAATCGACGGGTCACGCCAACCAGCTCGGTTGAGATGGTCTTGCCCTCAAGGTCCTCGACCTTGCTGATGTTTGAGTCTCCGGGAACGGCAATAACCCAGCGGGTAGGTTTGCGGCTCACCTTGGAGTAGATCAGGTCGGACACCACCTCAACATCGGACTCGTTCTCCATGGTCCAGTCTTTCCCCGTGATACCCGCGTCCAGCACCCCGGTCTCCACATAGCGGGACATCTCCTGGGGCCGGCAGATGGAACAGGAAAGCTCAGGATCATCAACTTCAGGGAAATAATTGCGGGAGGCCAATTTTATCCGCCAGCCTGACTTCTCAAACAGTTCAATTGTTGCCTTTTCCAGGCTGCCTTTGGGAATGCCAATCTTTAAAACGTTCATGATATCACTTTGTCCGCACTGTAATTTTTTGTCGGTTTCGCAAAGAGTCACGAAACCGACGGTTCAGCGTTGTAACTGGCTGAATTATCGTAGTGCTCAGCCAGGATTTTCGACTTTTCACGAGTTCATCATTTTTTGCCGGATCCGCAAACAGCAGCGAATCCGACGGAAACGCCCTGTACCCCTGCTGAGCTGTCGCACTGCCCGGCCGTATCTGATCACGAAGAGAGCAACCCTGCGTTTCCATTACCTCGAAATTGCAACTCGTCATTATCCTTTTCCTTTCCCCTGCTTACAGTACACCCTGGCCGGGTCAAAAACCGGAGTGCCAAGGACAATCAGGTTGTCACCTTCAACCTTCCTGAAAAAACAACTCCGATACCCCTTGTGACATGAGGCACCTCCAAGTTGTTCCACCCGGTAGACGACCGTATCCTCGTCACAATCCACCAGTATCTCCTTGATCACCTGAACATTGCCGGACGTCTCCCCCTTGAGCCACAAGGTGTTCCTGGACCTGCTCCAGTAGTGGGCCTTGCCGGTTTGAAGGGTTTTCAGCCAGGCCTCCTCGTTGATATAGGCCAGCATCAGCACATCTCCGCCTGCATAGTCCTGTACCACGGCTGGAATCAGGCCGTCTGGAGATTTTTCAAAATTTAATCTAATCATAATTGTCGGTTTCGCACAAAGTCACGAAACCGACGGATCAGTGACGCAACTTCCTGATTAATCATAATCTTCAACGAGTGTTTACGTTTTAACAGGGCCATCAACGAAGTTGTTCATCCGCGATGATCCTGTCGTGAATCGCACGACTTCCCGGCGTCACAACGGGCTGCCGGCCTGCCGCTTTTCTTCTCGCTGCCCATAAAATGTATAATACATGAAGTTCTGTACTTGCAATAATCACCCGGGTGAGCACAGAAAGCCTGTTGTGCATCAATCTTGTCCTTATATTTTGCGCATTCAAGTTCCATTGATATTTCCTTTGTCCAAATGCGGCGATACCTGTTCAGAGGCGTAAGTGATTACAAGGTAGCGGTTTTATACATTTTTCATTTTGCCCAGTGATTGGTAACGTCCAGACGACAGGGGTTCCCTGTGAACCTCAGTGTGCCCTGAAAAACCAGATCCTCACCGGGTCATCCTTCACCCGGGGCGGGCCAATTCTGTTCCTTCCGGTCAACGAAATAACAGAATCTATTCCATTCAGCAACAAATCCGCTGACAGGACACCGCAGGGTCACCTTTTTTTCACTGACACCAACGACCTCCCAGTCCCCTTTGCGCGGACCGTCTGTAATATGAATTTTTTCCCCCGCGACAAACGGGTACGGCTCAAAAACCACAACCTTATCCATTTCCGGCCTCCAGAAAATTACGGCGCAACCCGCAATACTCCGCGAGCAAGTTAC
>JAJRTB010000018.1 GCA_024278495.1 Deltaproteobacteria bacterium | reverse complement strand
GTTACATCAACCCGGAGTGTAATCAACCACAGGGTAAAATGCAAAAATGTAGAAAACCGCTTACCTCGGAGTGTTATGGTCAATGACGCATGAAACATGAATCGCCCCTGCGGATTGCCGCTTTTTTTGATACACGGCCCGGTCATGTTAAGCAGACCCTTGGCGTTCTTGACGCCCTGGAACGGCTGACTGAAACCAGGATCGTGGAGGTTCCCGTCGCGCACCGCTCCCTGGCAGGGGAAGCAGAACGCTGGCTGAAGTTTTTTTTTCCGTCAGCCTCCGGCTGCGCCGCTGATCTTTCTGGTTGTGATTTTATGATCGGCACCGGGTCGCGGACCCATATTCCCATGTTGACCTGCAGGAGACAATACCGTATACCTGCGGTCACATGTATGAGCCCGACACCGCTTTTGGCCGGCCGCTTTGATCTCTGCCTGGTGCCGCGCCATGATCGGCCGCGTCCCGCCGCCAACATTTTTACCACCCTCGGGCCGCCCAACCGGTCCCGGCCGCGGGGGAACCATGATTCCGGCCGGGGCCTGGTCCTGATCGGCGGCAGAGACGACAAGAGTCATGTCTGGAGCAGCAGGGAGATTGTCGAGGCCGTGCTTGATTTGCTGGAACGGGAGCGGAAACTGACCTGGCTGATAACCACCTCGCCCAGGACCCCGGTGGAGACGGAGGTGGAATTGCAGAAGCTGACTGATGGCCGTGGCCGGGTCCGATTTGTGAGATTTTCCGAGACCGGTCCGGGCTGGATCGAGCGGGAGTATGACCGGAACCGGACCGTGTGGGTTACGGCCGATTCCATGTCCATGGTGTTTGAGGCCCTGTCGGCCGGATGCCGGGTCGGGGTGTTGCCGGTTGCCTGGCGGCGGCCGGACAACAAGTTTCAGCGCAGTGTGGATGACCTGAGAAAAGAAGGGTATATTGTGACCCTTGATGAGTGGCGGATGGGAAAGGCAAGTCGGGCTCTTTCCAGACCCTTGAACGAAGCCCGGCGTTGCGCGGAAGAGATATTGAGACGATGGTGGCCAGACCGCTTACCGTAGTACAGCTGTTGCCGAACCTGGAAGAGGGCGGGGTGGAAAACGAGACCCTGGAGCTGGGTTCCTATCTCCCGGCCATCGGTTACCGTTCCATTGTGATCTCCGCCGGCGGCAGGCTGGTGCCCAGGCTGGTGGAGACCGGCAGCGAACATGTGCAGTGGCCCCACATCGGGGAAAAAAGTCCCCGATGCCTCAGGTATATCAAGGCCATGCGTGATTTTCTCATCAGGGAGAAGGTCGATATCCTGCATCTGCGCTCCCGCCTGCCGGCCTGGATCGGCTATTTTGCCTGGAAGTCGATACCGGCGGACCAGCGGCCCGGACTGGTCACCTCGTTCCACGGCTTTTACTCGGTCAACTACTACTCCACCATTATGACCCGGGGGGAACGGGTCATCGCGGTTTCCCGGACCATCAAAGATCATATTCTGGAAAAATACCGCACCGGCGAGTGGAAGGTTGAGGTTATCCATGGTGGTTTTGACTCCAGGACCTTTGACCCGGAGAATGTCAATATCGCCCGGGTTGATGTCCTGAAGAGGAAATGGGGCCTGGAGGGAAACCGTGATCCGGTCATTGTCCTGCCGGGCCGCCTGACCGGATGGAAAGGTCAGGATGTCTTTATCGATGCCCTGGCTCAGATTCGGCAACGCCCCTTTATGGCGCTGTGCATCGGGGACCTGGAAAATATTTCTTTTGTGCAGAATTTGAAGAGTCGCATCAGGGAAGGAGGCCTGGAGAACAAGGTTCAGCTTGTGGGCCACTGTGACGATATGCCCGCGGCCATGATGCTGGCCGATATAGTCGTTTCCGCCTCGTCGACCCAGCCCGAGGCGTTCGGCAAGGTCGTGGTCGAGGCCATGGCCATGGGTAAGCCGGTCATCGCAACCCGGCACGGCGGCAGTACCGAGACGGTCGTGGACGGCGAAACCGGTTGGCTGGTCAAGCCTGGTGATCCGGATGAGCTGGCCGGGGCCCTGGCCAGGACCCTGGAAAATGACGAGTTGAGACGGGTGGCCGGCAAGATCGGCCGCGACCGGGTGAACCGGCTGTTCACCTCCTGCACCATGTGTGAAAAAACCGTGGCCCTCTACAAGAGACTTCTGCTTGAGCGCAAGGGGGTGCGGGTGGACAGGCGATTCACCATTGTCCAGATGCTGCCGGAACTCGAAGGGGGCGGGGTTGAGCGGGGTACCCTGGATACCGGTCGTTTTCTGGCCGAGCAGGGCCACCGTTCCATTGTGATTTCCGGCGGCGGCCGGATGGTTGAGCAGCTGAAGAGGGAAAACAGCCGCCACATCAACTGGAAGGTGGGGAATAAAACGCCCAGGAGTCTTACCTATATTCTGCCCCTGCGCTCCCTGCTGCTTCGGGAAAGGGTGGATGTGCTGCATCTGCGCTCCCGCATGCCGGCCTGGATCGGATACTTGGCCTGGAAGTCCCTGCCGCGGGAAAAACGACCGGCTCTGGTCACCACCTTTCATGGTTTTTATTCGGTCAACAGTTACAGCAATATCATGACCAGGGGAGAGCGGATCATTGCCGTTTCCGAGGCCATTATTCAGCACATCAGGGAGAATTACGGCCTCAGCGACAATGTCATCCTGAATTACCGGGGTATTGATGCAAAACTGTTTGATCCGGCCAACGTTGATCCCGCCCGGGCGGATGCCCTGGCCAAAGAGTGGCATATTGATCCTGGTCTGCCCGTGATCATGCTGCCGGGCCGGTTGACCCGCCTGAAGGGACAGCACCTCTTCATCCGGAGCCTGAGCCATCTGTCCACGGACCGCTTCCAGGCCGTCCTGGTGGGTGATATCGACGATAACCCCGGGTATACCCGGGAATTGCGCAACGCCATCGAGGAGTACGGCCTCCGTGAGCAGGTTATCCTGGCCGGTCACTGTGCCGACATGCCGGCAGCCCTGTATCTGGCGGATATCGTGGTATCGGCGACATCCTCGGAACCGGAGGCGTTTGGCCGGACAACGGTTGAGGCCATGGCCATGGGCAAACCGGTCATTGCCACGGCCCACGGCGGCAGCCTGGAGACAGTTGTTGACGGCGAAACCGGCTGGCTGGTCAGGCCGTCCGACTCCCGGGCCATGGCCCGGGCCATCGAGGAGGCCCTGAATGATCCGGAGCTGAGGGAGACTTTTGGCAGGGCAGGCCAGGAGCGGGTTCGCCGCCACTTTACCCTGAACACCATGTGCGAGAAGACCCTGAAAGTCTATACGGAACTGGTTGCCCGGAAACGTCAAATTGTCACCGCCGGAGATCAGCACGATGCCTGACTCGACGGACTGGGGGTTCGAGGTATGTACGTGGCTCCGTTAGTTCCTGTTTCCTGGGGTGAACTCCTGGACAAAATAACCATTCTCCAGATCAAGCAGGTCCGAATGACTGACCCGGTCAAGCTGCGTCATGTTCGGGATGAACTGGAGTGCCTTTCCGGTATCGCGGAACAGGCACGGGTTGAGGATTCACCCGCCCTGGAGAGATTGATCAATGAGCTGCGCCGGGTCAACGAGACGCTGTGGGAGATCGAGGATGAGATCCGGGAGTGTGAGCGATGTCGTGATTTCGGAAAAAAGTTTGTTGAACTGGCCCGGGGCGTTTATACAACCAATGACCGTCGTGCCGCCCTGAAAAGAGAGCTCAACGAGCTGCTTGGTTCAGAGCTGGTGGAAGAAAAATCCTACCGCGAGTACTGAGCCCGGCAATGGATCGTCTTCTGGTCATCAAGCTCGGCGCCTTCGGCGATATCATGCAGGCAGCCGGAGCCCTTCAGGATATCCGCGCCCACCATGCCGGCGCTGAACTCATAGTCATGACCTCGCCCGCCTATGGGCGGGTCTTTGAGCGGTGCCCCTGGGTGGACAGGGTCTTCCTTGATCCCCGGGAACCGCGCTGGCGCCTGGACAGGATGATGGTTCTGGCCCGCCGTCTGCGTGGACTGAGGGTGGATTTTGTTTATGACCTGCAGCAGGTCGGGCGGACCGGCTGGTACCGGCGCCGGCTGTTGCCCGGGGTTCCCTGGTTTGATCCGGTTGTGGATCCGGACACATTGCGCGACAAGGGCACCATGGACCGAATTGCCCTGCAGCTGGCCGCCGGCGGCCTGACGGTCCGGCACGCCCTTCGGCCGGACCTCGGCTGGATGGTGGAGGACATGGGGTGGTTGTTGGCGCGGAGGAATATTCACCCCCCGTACGCGGTGCTGATTCCCGGCGCCTCGGCCGGACGAAAGGAAAAACGGTGGCCCTGGTATGATGAGCTGGCGGTATGGCTCGGCAGACAGGGAGTGATGGCGGTCACCGTGCCCGGGCCGGATGAGCTGGATTTATGCCGCAGTCTGTCCCATGCCGTCATGCTGACCGACGGCGACCGGTACCTGGATTTTTTCGAGCTTGCCGGGGTGCTTCGGTCCGCTGATTTCGTGGTGGGCAACGACACCGGTCCCACCCATCTTGCCGCCCACCTGGGCCGACCGGGCCTGGCCCTGTTCAGCGGTCATTTATCGCCACGCCGCACCGGCATCCAGCACAGCCGTTTTTCCTGGCTCGAATGCGAAGACCTGCGTACCCTTTCCCTGACCCGGGTTCGGGAAGAGCTTCTCCCGCTTGTGCCCAGCCGGAGTTGATCACCGCCATCTGCACCACAGGTGAACGTTTACGGATTCTGTCTGTTCCGGGCCCGGTCAAGAATCCGCTTCAGCATCCCGCTCATCTTTTCCCGGCTGAAGAACTGTTCAAAAAGTTTGCGGCTTGCCCTGCCGCGTTGGCTCAGTATCTTTTTGTCCCTGGACCACTCCAGAACCAGCCGCCCGAGCGCGTCCGGATCCCCGGGAGGCACCCACCCGATCGTCTCCTCTCCGGCCAGGGTCTCCCGGTAGGCCGAAGCGGTCCGGGTGATGACCGGTCTCCCCGCGGCCATGGCTTGAAACACCTTGTTGGGGATGACCAGGTCGGCTTTGGGCGTGGTGCCGAACACACCGAGCAGAATATGGGCCCGGCTGATCCGTTCCGGCAGGAGCGAGTAATCCAGCCAGGGTTCAAAGGTGATGTTGTCCGCCCCGGCCGCCGCCTCTTCCATGGCCGGCCGCATGTCGCCGTCACCGAGCAGGGTCCAGCGGATCCGGCTTCCGGAACACAACGTTGCCGCCTCAATCACCACCTCCACACCCTGCAGCGGCAGAAAGCTTCCGTAAAAGAGCACTTCAAGATCTTTTGTGTCCGGCAGGGGCTGGGGGCGGAACAGGTCCGCCTCCGCCGAGACATGGAGAACCGCGGTTTTTTCCGGGTCTGCTCCCAGAACATCCCGGAAATAGTCGGCATGGGCCGGGGTGTCTGCCACCACCAGGTCGGCCAGTCGGAACAGGCGGCGCTCCCATTTTTTTCGTTGTTCCGCCCTGGGCGAATGGGGCGGGTATTTTTTTCGTTCAAAGACCTCCTTCTGGTAGGCGGAGATCAGGGGGTCTATGACCAGGGGGATGTTTCGCCGACGGGCCAGGGCCGCTGCCGCTGGGATATCAGTCTGCCGGAAGCAGGGACACCAGATCAGGTCAGCCCGGTCCGGCCGCCGCACAAGAGTCTCTATCCTGCCGGTCCGGCTGACAAGGGGCCGAAAGAACCGTACCTGGTAGCCCAGGTTCTGAAACAGGTCCAGAATAACCCGGTTGCGGGAATAGCAAGGATCGAACCGGCCGAACCAGAGGACCGTGCCTGCCTGTTCGCCCTGTTCAGCCGCCATGGTTGTTGACCACCTTTTCTGTTTTGAAAATTTGCAGCTCAGACGAGAGACGTTTGAAAACCTCTTCAGGCGATATGGGCGCAAGGCAGGCATGGTTTTGGTCGGCTGGACAGACGCCCTTGAAACAGGGACTGCAGGCGACCGCCCTGGTCAGGATCCGTTCGGCCTGGCCGGCGCCGTGGCTTCGGCGCCAGTCCGTGGGCCCGAAAAAGGCAAAGACCGGGATCCCGGCCGCGCAGAGGATATGCATGGGTCCAGAATCGTTGGTCACGGCGCAACAGGCCCCCCGGCCGAGCAGGGCCAGCTGCAACGGCGAAAAGAGACCGGTGGCGTCAAAACCGGTAACAGCGGCCAGCCGGGCGTTGAGCTCCTGTTCATCCGGGCCGCCCACCCAGACACAGGCAACACCCCTGGCGCTCAGCAATGTTGCCAGCTCGGCGTAGGAGTGTTCAGGCCAGCGTTTCGAGGGCCAGTCCCTGCTGCCGCCGGCATGGAGCAGAACGTATGTTGTTTCCCGCAGATTGTTCTGTTGTTTCCAGCGTTCGACCTCCCGGCGCTGCTGCTTGCCGAAATACAGGCCGCTTCCGGGTATGGCCGGGGCCAGGCCTCCCGCGGCCAGGGTTTCGTTCAACCGGTCAAATACGTTCTGGCGGGTATCACGGGTGTACTCCCGGGGTGGATGGTGGGTGTAAACGGATCGGGGCTGGGTGCCGACGCGTTCCCCGGCTCCGGAAAAGCGGACAACAAGGCGGCTGGTCCGGTTCCCCTGGAGGTCGTAAATCCGGTCAAAGCGCTGGTGCCGGACCCAGATGATCCGGGCCCAGGCGCTGTTGGCCGACAGCCGGTGACGCCGGTCAAGGACGATTACCTGCAGGGCCGGATTATTGGTAAACAGGTCCGTATAGGCGGGTCCGGTCAGGAGATGGATCCGGTCGCTCCGGTGGTGTCGGAGAATGGCTTCGATATGGGGCAGGGCGATCATGATGTCGCCCAGCGCCGACATCTTGATGATCAGTATTTTTTTCATTGACGCGCGCCCATTGTATCCAGGCAGGATCGGTCAGTCGCCGTGCTGTTGTTCCGGCGCCGGAACGCAGAGCAGCCCGATCAGGAAAGCAAAAAAGTGGCCCTGGTGGGAGTCAAAGAGAAAGGAGTTGGCCAGGCAGCCGACCATCATGGAGACTATGACACCCTGGGCCAGGTACTTGCGGTCGGGCGCCTGCCTGAGGGCGTCAAACCAGGCGGCCGCGAAGAGGGAGAGATAGGCCGCCAGGCCGACCAGGCCGAGCTGCACCGCGATAAAGAGGTATTCGTTGTGGGGATTGTCTGTGGGTTTGATACGGGTTCCCTTGATCAGTCGGTCATGTTCCAGGGTAAAGGAGCCGGTGCCGTGGCCAAAGACAGGCCGCTCCCGAATCAAACTGACACATCCGTACCACCAGTCAAAGCGCATGCCCAGTGACGAGCGGGAAACACCGTGCTGATACGTCTGAATATCGGTAACCGCGTCGTTGAGCCGGTTGCGGACGTTGTCCGAGGTGTAAAAGATTGTGGTGGCCAGGAGAAGAAAGGCGGCCAGGGCGACAAGCTGTTTTTGCCAGGAAAACCGCTGCCGGATGAAGAGGACACCCAGGGTGAAGAGGGTGAGCATACCGGTGCGTCCCGGGGCGATAAAGACGATGTTGCCCAGGACCGCGGCCATCAGGAGAGCCCAGGCCCAGACAAATTTTGTCTTGAGGGCGCCGGCTAACCGGTGCGCGCTCCAGAAGGCGAGAACAGCCATGAAAAAGCTGTGGGTGATATGGTAGGTGAGTGAGTTGCCGTAGCGCTCGCCGGGGATGATGCCCGCGGCCATCAGGTAGGAGATGGTCATCAGGATAACGCAGCCGGCGAAAAAGGCGGTAACGGCCCGGTCCCGGGTTTCCTCTTGTTCATTGAGCATGAGCGAGACAACGGCGGGAATAAAAAAGAGTTCCCGGTACTTTTTAAAGACATCAAGGATCTCTTCCCAACCGGCCGGTGAATAGAACATGCCGGCAATAAAAAGAAGGATCAGGACCAGGGAGTCCACGGTCAGGGGACTTTTTCTGAGAAGCTGCGGCAGGTTGCCGGCAGCGCCGGAGATGATCCAGAACACCGCGACAAGGGCGCCGAATATCCCCATGAGCGAGGTGGACAGGGGGATAAAGAAGCAGCCACCGATGATGGAGTAGACGCCGGCCTTTCGCAGCCGGGAGGAAATGGTACCGGAAGAGATCATTCTTGTGTCTGTCACGGCAAACATCATGTTTGTCGGATTCGCACAAAGCCATGAATCCGACGGATCAGTGTTGTAACTGGTTGAGTTATCGCGGTGCCCGGCGAGTGTCCGGCGCCTTGTACGGGGCC
>JAJRTB010000254.1 GCA_024278495.1 Deltaproteobacteria bacterium | reverse complement strand
CCAGGCGGGAGGTGCCGAGGTGAACTGTTCTATGCCGGGGGAGATCACCGTTTCGCTCTCTGCTGTCTTGTGCCTGAGCCCATGGACCGTTTATTCAACGGTTACGCTTTTTGCCAGGTTGCGGGGCTGGTCAACATCGCATCCTCTGCGGTCGGCGATCTCGTAGGCCAGCAGCTGTGCCGGAATTGTGTAGAGAATGGGGTTGAGATCCTCCTGTACCACGGGCAGGTACAACACGTCATCGGTCAGGGAGGAGAGATGATCGTCGCCACGGCTACCGATCAGAAGCAGACGCCCCTGACGCGCCTTTATTTCCTCAATATTGGAAATAGTTTTCGGGTACACGGAGTCCCCGGGCACAAGGGCCAGCACCGGCATGTCCCGGTCAATGAGTGCTATGGGCCCGTGCTTCAGTTCACCGGCGGCATAACCTTCGGCGTGGATATAGGATATCTCCTTGAGTTTAAGGGCGCCCTCAAGGGCAATGGGAAAGTTGACGCCGCGGCCGATAAAGAGGAAATCGCGGCTGTCATAAAAGTGCTCGATCATAGCCCTGACCTGTTGCCGGAGTTCCGGCAGAAGCTCCTCAACAAGAGCGGCCAGCTCAACCATGCCGCGGCCAAGGGCTTTCAACTCGGCAGATGCCCGGCCGCGAATACGGGCCAGGTGCAGAGTCAGCAGAAGCAGGGCGGCCAGCTGGCAGGTAAAGGCCTTGGTCGAGGCGACCCCGATCTCAGGTCCGGCACAGGTATAAATCACCCCGTCCGCTTCCCGGGTCATGGTGGAACCGACCACGTTACAGATGGTGAGAATCCTTGACCCCAGGGACGAAGCCCGGCGGATACCCGCCAGGGTGTCGGCTGTTTCTCCGGACTGGGAAATGGCAACGGTCAGGACCCTCTCATTGACCAGGAGATTCCGATAACGAAACTCAGAGGCGATATCCACCTCCACGGGTATCCCGGCCCATTTCTCAATCCAGTATTTGGCAACCAGGGCGGCGTGCCAGGAGGTGCCGCAGGCAACCAGAACGATACGCTCGATTTTCCGCAGATCAGCACTGCTCAATCCCAGCTCGGGCAGGTCAATATGGCCGGTATCCGGCACAATCCGACCGCTGACGGTATTGATCAGAGCCTGGGGCTGCTCAAAGATCTCCTTGAGCATGTAGTGCTTGAAACCACCCTTCTCGGCCATGGCCGCGTTCCAGTCGATGGTGGTCGTTTCCTTGTCCACCGGTTCGCCGGTATCGATCCGCGTCACCGCAATAGTACCAGGTTCCAGAACTGCCATCTCCAGATCATCGAGAAAGATGATCCGGCGGGTATAGGGGAGCAGGGCCGGAATATCCGAAGCCATGAAACTCGCTTCACCCTCAACTCCGAGGACAAGTGGACTGTGATTGCGGGCGGCCACCAGGCAACCCGGTCGTTCCGACCAGCAGACACCCACCGCGTACGACCCTTCGACCCTGGCCAGGGCCCCACGCACGGCCGCGGCAAGGTCATTCTCCAGATTTTCCTCAATCAGGTGCGCAAGGACTTCCGTGTCCGTCTCCGAGGTAAAAACATGGCCCCGCTCCTGCAGTTCTCCGCGCAGGGCACCGTAATTCTCGATTATACCGTTATGAACAACGACCAGTTTGCCGCTGCAGTCACTGTGCGGATGGGCATTATCCCTTGTCGGGGCACCATGGGTGGCCCACCTGGTATGACCGAGGCCGCAGTAACTCGGGGTGCCGACATGCTCGTCGACCGCTCTTGCCAGGTTTTCCAGTTTACCCCGGGCCCGGAATTTGACCAGGGAACCGTTCTCCTGGTATACAAGACCGGCAGAGTCATAGCCCCGGTACTCGAGACGACGCAGACCCTCCAGCAAAACCGGCACGACCCTTCTCGGACCTGTATACCCGACTATTCCACACATGAACTTGCCTCAACAGTTTACTTGTCTGGGAAAAAATCAACGGTTGCCGCTCACCCTGCCGGCTTGCGCGGGACAGGATGTTTCAGAGATTTTTGCGACTTCCATTTGTGTCTCGTTCCCGGATCCGTGACGATTGAAGGCTGAAGAGTCCTGTTGCGTGGTGACAGCACGGCAGCACACAGGAACAGATCAGCGGCAAAACTATTCACCCATGCCGCCCCGCGGAGCGCTCACGGATCCAGAAACTGTATATCCTAGCATAAAACCGGAAACTTTGACAAAAAAACAGCAGGACGACAACACAGAAATATCTTTGCTCTTTTCCCAAAAAAATGTATCATTTGTAAATAGCTTGAATCTGTGATAAAAAATTATGCTTGTATTTTCCAGTATCGCGGCAGACCGTAACCAATCACAGGGTACAATGAAAAAATGTATAAACCGCTACCTTGCAAGTGGTCAGGGGCGGTGTATATTCGTGCAGGCGCGACCGTGCGAAAATGTGGTGCCCCTGGCCACTTACGCTTGATTATGCACGGAACCAGCAAAAACAACATCGGTCTATACAATGAATGAACGCGCAAGACTCAAAGAGTTATTGCTTGAAAAATCATATCGTGAAGGCACCTTCACCCTGACATCGGGCAGGACCTCTGATTTTTACGTTGACGGCAAGCAGACCACCCTGTCGGCCGAGGGCGCGTATCTCTGCGGTCGCCTGCTCTACCGCCTTATCAAGGACCATCAGGAAAAGATTACCGGAGTCGGCGGCATGACCCTTGGCGCTGATCCCCTGGTCACGGCTGTTTCCATAGTCAGCTACCTTGAAAAAGACCCGATTCCCGCTTTTATCGTCCGCAAGGAATCAAAGGGGCACGGAACAGACAATTTCATTGAAGGAAAAAACAACCTGCAGGCGGGCGCCCTGGTAGCAGTTGTTGAGGACGTGGTCACAACCGGCGGCACCCTTGTCAAGGTTATCGAACGGGTGGAAAACGACGGCTTTCGGGTTGCCCTGGTCGCGACCATTGTCGATCGTCAGGAGGGGGGGGGCGAAGCCCTTGCTGCCCATGGATACCCTCTTGTTTCGATATTTACCCGTGCCCAACTGATGGAAAAATAAAAAAACGTAAGCGGTTTTATACATTTTCCTGGATCCGTGAGCGTTCACCCGTGGTGCAGATGAAAGTGATCGGGCCATGGGGCTATAGTAACCTATGCCCCATGGTTTGATCGCTTTCAGATGGGCCGCGGGTGGGCGCTCTGACGGGCGATG
>JAJRTB010000253.1 GCA_024278495.1 Deltaproteobacteria bacterium | reverse complement strand
TTCAATTTTATACTTGGTATGGCTGCCTGTTCGATATTCCATGCCAAGTATTTTAATACAACTGCTGGCTTAAAGCTACCCGCCTGAAAGGCGGGGGTTTAAACCTTTACTGCGGACGAATTAAGCAGGATATCGCCACCAGCGCGGCCGTGCGGGCAGACCCGACCCTGATCCACCAGCTGATCATGAACCTGTGCACCAATGCCTACCAGGCCATGCTGGAAACGGGCGGCAGACTGACGGTCGCCATGCGCGAAGTTGTCCTGGACAGCAGCAGGGAGCGCCCTGAAACAGACCTGCCGGACGGCAGGTACGTCAGGATCGAGATCAGCGATACCGGTTGCGGCATGGACCGGGAAACCATGGAGAAAATCTTTGATCCGTTTTTCACCACCAAGGTCCAGGGCCGCGGCACCGGCCTGGGCCTGGCCGTTGTCCATGACATCGTCAAGAGCCTCAACGGCGGCATAACCGTCGTCAGCGAGCCAGGGAAGGGCACCTCTTTTTATGTCTTTTTGCCGGTGGAAGAGGAGCAGGAGCAGAACCGGGACCAGCACGTCACAGAAGAACAAATGCCCAGGGGCAGCGCGCGAATCATGGTAGTTGACGACGAAGCTGCCATCAGGGACCTGATGCGCTCGATCCTGGAGGGCAGCGGCTACCGGGTCGACCTGTTTGAAAACGGGCACGATGCCTGGCAGGCCTTCGCCGCGACCCCTGAAAAATGGCACCTGATCATCACCGACCAGACCATGCCCAGGATGACCGGCAACCAACTGGCCGCAAAGATACTCGAGCGGGCGCCGGAGGTTCCGGTCATTCTCTGCACCGGGTACAGCGAAAACGTTACGGTTGAAAAAGCCCTGGAAATGGGAATCCGGACCTACCTCCACAAACCTCTCTCGCTCAATGAGCTTCTGGCGGCGGTTCACGAAGCCCTGGAAAACCGGCCGGCGTAATTCGGCTGTAATTCGTCACAGGGTTTATAACTATGCGATTTTACCTACCCATACTTTGTAGGTGGTCAGGGGTGCCGCAGATTCGTGCAGGCGCGACTGACCGCTATAGCCGACTATGCGGGCAGTCGCGACCGTGCGAAGATGCGGTGCCCCTGATCACGTACATTCGGCTTGCCCTCGCCGCCTCGAAAGTTTACTCTACAGGCAGAATCCGTGTGATTGCGTCCCGGCCTCTGCCGGACGGCCGCTGTTTTCTCCCGGGAGGAGTGTGTGCGCATAACCAGACGCCCTTTATTTTACTGGATACTCAGGCGGCATCGCCCCATGCAGTTTCTGTTGCTGCTCCTTATCCTGGCCAGTCTCTTTTTCAAGGTCTTTCCCCTGGAGATGCAGAAACGGATCATCAACGAGGCGATCCACCTCAAGGATGAACAGCTTCTGTTCCTCTACTGCGGCCTCTACATCGGCGCGGTGACCCTGGCCGGTATCTTCAAGTACATCATCAACACCCTGCAGACCATTATCGGCCAGAAGATCCTGGTGGAAATCCGCACCGAACTCTACCACCATATTCTGCAACTGCCCCTGCAGTTCTACCGAACAATGCAGCCGGGCACGGTTATCTCGGCCATGACCGCCGAACTCAACGCCATCGGCTTCTTCCTGGGCGGGGCCCTGGCCATCCCGGTAACCAGCATCCTGACCTTCCTGGTTTTTCTCGGCTTCATGTTCAGCCTAAGCCCGCTCCTGGCCCTGCTCAGCATCAGTATCTATCCCCTTGAGCTGATCGTCATTCCCATGCTGCAGAAAAAATACAACCGGCTCAACAAGCAGCGGATCAAAACCTCCCGGGCCATGGGCAATATCGTCAACGAAGCGATTTCCGGCATCCACGAGGTACACGCCAATTCCAGCTACGGTATTGAAGAAAAACGGATGTCGACCTTTATCAACACCCTGTACGGTATCCTGAAAAGACTCTTCATCGTCAAGTACGGCATCAAGTTCGCCAACAACATGTTCCAGTCCATCGGCCCCTTCATCCTCTTCCTGGTCGGCGGTTACCTGGCCATCAACGGCCAGTTTACCCTGGGCGCCCTGGTCGCTTTCCTGTCCGCCTACGAGAAGGTGTATGACCCCTGGAAGGAAATGCTGCAGTACTACCAGGCCTACCAGGACGCCTCGGTCCGCTACAGGCAGATCATGCAGATATTTGACCTGGAGACAGAGCATCCCATTGAGCCGGAAGGCCGGGAACCCTACACCCTGAACGGCGCCATCGAAATCAGGGAGGCGGGGTTCGCGGTGGACAGCGGGGTCAAGCTGCTGGACCGGATATCGGTCACGATCAAGCCCAACGAACAGGTGGCCCTGGTGGGCTTTTCAGGGTCCGGCAAGTCCACCCTGGCCCTGCTGATCGCCCAGCTCTATGATGTGTCAAACGGCTCCATCCTGCTGGACGGCAAAGATATCAGCGCCCTGTGCAAAACCGATATCAGCAGAAACATAACCATGATCGCCCAGCACCCGTTCATCTTCACCGGCACCATCCGGGAGAATCTTCTCTACGCGGTCAGGGCCATGGCTGACGATGAAACCGATCTGCCGGACCGGAACCGTCTCTTCCAGGTCATCAGGGACGTGGGCCTTGAAGATGATATCATCCGTTTCGGTTTCAACACCATTCTGCCCCAGGACAAGGTTCGGCTCCTCAGGGACAAGTTTCTGCACATGCGACACATTATCCAGGGCGAACTGGGCGACCACTTTTCCCAGGTCATCGAGTTCTATGACCCGCACCGGTTTCTCTCCTACTGTTCGATCCGGGACAATATCATCTTCGGCGACTCCATGACCGGCGAGTTTGACACCGAAAACCTGACAACCAACAAAATTTTCCTGGACTTTCTGGAACGTCGCGGTCTCCTGGAAGAACTTCTGGAGCTGGGGCTTTCCATCTCCCGTAAAACCGTCAGCCTGCTCAAGGACTTCGGAGATGACGAATTTTTCTTCCAGGGCAGTCCCATGCAGCCCGACGAGCTTGAAACGTACCGGAAACTTCTGGAATCCCTGGGCGGGGAAAAACCCGCATCCGCCGGGGATCGGGCCGCGTTTCTGCTGCCGGCCCTGCGCTTCATCCCGGGCAGGCACTCCATAGTTGATCTGCCCGACGATCTGGCCGGTCGTATAGTTGAGGCCCGTCACCTCTTCCTGGAGCAGATCATAGGGCTCGACATTACCACCTGCTTTGCCGGTGTTGAACAGCTCAAGTCGAGCGAAACCATGACGATCCTGCCCCTGGCCGAGGAGCAAAAAGACTTTATTCCCTACTGTCCGACCGAGTATCTCTACAAACACAGCCTGCGGGAGAACATTCTTTTCGGCGGCGCTATCCGGGACGCCCACGAAGTCAAAGGGCTGCACCAGATGGCCATGGAGATCTTTCAGCGGGAAGGCCTGCTGGACGAGGTCCTGGACATTGGTCTTGATTTTACGGTGGGCTCGCAGGGAGACCGCCTTTCCGGCGGCCAGAAGCAGAAGGTGGCGATTGCCCGCGCATTGTTGAAGGACACGCCCATCCTCATCATGGACGAAGCCACCGCCAGCCTGGACAACCGTTCCCAGGCAAAAATCCAGGAACTGCTTGATACCCGGTACCGGGGCGCCAAGACGATTATTGCCGTTATGCACCGTCTCGACATGACACCGTCGTACGATCGCATACTGGTCATGAAGGCCGGTTCCATCATCGAGCAGGGCTCGTATGAAGAGCTGATGGCACAGAAAGGAGCGTTTTATGAACTCGTTGAAAAAAACTGACCAGGCCAGACAGGACAGCCAAAGCACCCTGGAGGAAAACCTGCTCTTTTTGCGGCAGCTTCCTTTTTTCAGCGGCACGCCACTTGATACGATCCGCCTCTACGCCTATCTTGCCAGACGGGAGAGCTATACACGCAACGATCGTATCGTGAACCAGGGCGATCCCTGCGACCGCATGTTTCTCATCATGTCCGGCAAGATCGCCATCTGCGAGAACCACCACGACAATGAGTTCTGCCTCCAGACCCTGACTGCCGACGGGCTCAACTATTTTGGCGAGCTTGCCCTGCTGGCCCAGTTTGACTGGTTCTTTTCGGCCCGGGCGCTCACGGACGTCAGGTTACTGACCATTACCAGGGAAGCCTTCCTCAAGGTCATGGAGAAGTATCCCGAACGGTTGCCGGACGCGGTTTCGCGCATCGTCCAGCTCCGCATTCAGCGCTTTGTCGACCAGACCCACTTTCTCCTGCACAATATCCGGGACGAAGCCCGGCAGGAATATGTCTTTCATCCTCAGGCAGAGGACAACACGGAGTAACACCATGCAGGCTCACCGTTTTCTTCTCATATTTTTCGTCATTCTGCTTTCAGCAACCATTGCCCGGGCCGCAGGAAACGTGCCCCGCGAAATCAACGGCTTTGTCCTTGGTTCCTCCATCGACGAGTACGATTTCATCACCTACCGCAACTTCCTCAAGGACGTCATCATCGGTGAGATCGGCGGTTTCCGGAAGGGGATTATCTCCTACGGCGTCTGCGAAAAACCCGGGGAAATCGTCAGGATCAAGATGAAATACAAAAACTCGTCAAAAAAATTCTACAAGCAACTGCTCAAGCGCTTCAAAAAGAGATTCGGCAAGCCCGATGAGTTCACCGGCGACGCCTTCGGCATAGTCCTGGAATGGAAATGGCGGTTCCGCGACGAAAACGGCGAGTACATTACCCTGACCCTGCAGCACAACCTGAAGAACCCGGATCAGAATATCGGCAACATGGTCAAGCTGACCATGCCGGAGCGGATAAAGGCGGAACGGGAATGCTTCAACAAAACCTGCAAAACCAGGGAAATGAACTGCCCCCTGAGTATGCGCGATGAGAGCTGGGATAACCTGATTCCCCGCTGAACCGGCGTTTCTCCCGTATCATGGGCAGTTCACGAAAACAGTGGCGTCAAATCGCCTGGGACGGACTTACCCTGGAGGTTCCGGCGGACTGGGAACCAACCGTTATCCTGCGGGACTACCTGCTCTTTGAGAGCGACAGCGCTCCGGCCTGTGAAATAAAATGGCGGCAGGGGGGCGCTTCATTCGCCCCGGATCGGATACTGAACCGATTCCGCAGGACCCTCGGCCGTGATGCGGCCATCAGCGGCTGGGCCCTCCCGGACACATGGCAACAGCGCTGCCCCTCCTTGACCGTTTCCGGATTCCGGCTTACGCAGGCAGGGAGGCAGAACGTTGGCATCCTGATATTCTGTCCCGCCTGCCGAAGGACAACGCTGTTGCGTTTCTACGACGAGCCTGAACGTATTGCAAAAACGGCCTGCCATATCCTGGCCTCCCTGGCGGACCATTCTCCGGAAGAGACGCAACCCTGGTCGATCTTTGACATACGGGCCCTGTTGCCGACCGGGACGAAACCGGTGTCCCACGAATTCCTGCCCGGCCGCTTCACCCTGTGCTTCAACTGGAAGGGGACAACCGTTACCCTGTATCGTTTCCGGCCGGCCGCGGCGATTCTGCAAAAACAGGGGCTTGCCGAGCTCGGCAGATCGCTGGGCGGACGCGGACATCCTTTCCAGGAAGAAGAGAACAGGATCCTCTTTGCCGATCAGGCTGCCGGCCTGGAACGGCTGCGCAGACGACTCAGGCGCCAGCCCTCTCACCACTGGTTTCGGCTCCGCCGCCTGATGGGGCACAACGTGATCCTCGGAGTCAAGGGCGAAGGAACAGTTCTGGACACGGACCTGCTTGAACGGATCTGGTCCGGATTCACCATAACAACGAATCAACAGGAACGATCCTAGCGGACATGTTCTTTGGGTCCCAAAAGAAAAAAAACACCGGCGTGATACCACCTGAAGCCCGGCGGCAGGCCTTGGCCTGCGTGGTGGTCAAAAACCCGGAGCTGAGAGAGGACGTCAGCGGGGACGGTGAAATCCTGCTTCTCTATCCGGTCGAGGTCAAGCCCTGGTTCCAGGGTATCTTCAAGGCCTTTACCAGTCAGCGGGACGGAATCATCACCCGGAAGCTGCAGCTTGACACCCTGGGCAGCTCGGTCTGGCGGAAGATAGACAACCGCGCCACCGTTGACGAAATCATCCGGAGTTTTCAGTCGGAACACCAACTGGCCCGCCGGGAAGCGGAACTGTCGGTCAGCAGTTTTCTGAAAGAACTCGGCCGACGCGGCCTGATCGCCATGGGCCATGGGGGAGAACCACAATAAACGGTTTTTGACTTAACAGAAGAAAAAATGTATATTCAATTAGATGGAATAAAATATTTGTAAAAGGATGAAGAGGCAAGGGTGACTTCGCGAAAACATTCCGCGGGATTGCGGCGCAACAGCAGAAGGGCATCCAGGGCCTGGTGGTTCATGCCAACCACGTCGCTCCTGCTTGTTCTCCTGCTCAGTCTCATCCCCTCCGTTTCCCTGGCCATAGGGATTCTGCAGGGAAGCGTGACCAGCGCCACCGACAGCGCCCCTCTGGCAAACGTCCAGGTCACGACGGACACGGGATACAGCGCGTCCACCAATGCCGGCGGCGATTTTTTCCTTGTTCTGCCGGTCAACACCCCCCATGTCGTCACCTTTTCTCTTCCCGATTATATTCCCCAAAGCCAAGAGATTGTCCTGAACGACGGCGACCTCCGCCGGCTCGACATCAGCCTGGAAATCAAAGTGCATGTCCAGAGTGTCTACCCGACCCTGGCCATGGTGGGGCAACCGCTTCCGGTCACCATTACCGGGTACGGCTTCAAGCAGAGCTCCAGGGTCTCGCTGAACCTGGACAGCAAGAACCGGATGCTGCTGATCGGCTCCGTTGCCCTGCAGGACACTCCCCGGGACATGGTTGTTGCCGGAAACAGGGCGTACACCGTCTCGACCCGGATCAATACCGGCTTTCCCAATACCGGTATCCTGGAAATTTCCGACATCACCGACCCGACCGAGCCGATCGTGATCGGCACGCTGCCCATGCAGAACGCGTCTTTCAGCGCGGTGGTGGTGGATGAGACGCGGTCCCTGGCCTATGTGGCCGACAGCCAAAACGGCCTGCACATAATCGATGTCGGCACCCCTTCGACACCGGGCCTCCTCAAGACCGTTCCCCGTGCCTCGCCGACACAGAGCGCGCCCAGCGATGTCGCATTTATGGGCCCCTTTGTCCTGCTGGCCGATTATGCCGCGGGCCTCCAGGTCATTGATGCCGCTGTTCCGCAAAACGCTTCTATAATTCAAAACGTAGCGATCACCTGCCGGAGTGTGGCCGTGGAACAATCCATGGCCTATATTGCCGACCTGCTCAACAATGCCGTCACCGCGATCGACCTGGGCAACCCGCTGAAACCGGGTGTTCGGGGCTCCATAGACGCCGTATCATATCCCCATGAACTGGCCGCGGCCAATGGGATGGTCTACGTGGCCGATGATGACGCCGGTCTCCGGATTATCGATTTCAGCGATCCTGACGTGCCCTGGAAAAAAGGCACCGCCGATACTCCTGACGTTGCCAGGGGCGTGGCCGTGGTGGGCGACACGGTCTACGTGGCCGATTCCGACAGCGGCCTGGTCATAGTGAACGTAACCGACCCCCTCAACCCCTCTATCGAGGGGAATGTCGCCACCCCCCACAAGCCCAATACACCTGTCAACTCAGCGGCCGCAAGGGTGGCGGTCAGGGACGGTATCGCCTATGTGCTGGACACCTACACCGGTCTTCATACCATTGACGTCGCCGACCCCCTGCAGCTCAACCTTGCCGGCGCGATCGATGTTGACGGAGGTGCGGCCGTGGTCCGGGTCGCAGGCAGCCTGGCCTATCTTGCCGTTACACGATTCAACGCCGGCGGCGTTGTCACCGGCGGTCAACTCAGGGTCTATGACATATCCGATCCCGCAAGCCCCATCCTCATGAAGTCCGTCGACACCCCTGAGGCCATCACGGATTTTGTTATCAGCGCCGGTTCAGCGTATGTCTGCGCCGGCAACCTCCTGCTGCGAATCAATGCCGACCCGGCCTCCCTGACAATAGAGAAAACACTGACCCTGCCCGGCGCGGGAAGCGCCCTGGCCGTCAGCGCTGACAAGGCCTATATCGTCTCGGACAGCCAGGGGCTCCTGGTGGTGGAACTCAACAGCCAGTCCGGCAATTATTTCACCGTGACAGGGAGCTACAACACGCCCGACGGCTACCTGGCCTACACCTCCACCTCCGTCTTTGTTGCCAACGGGATCGTCTACTGGACCAGGTACCTCATCAACACCAGCTCCCACCTGATCATGGTCGATGTCACAACCCCGTCTTCTCCCACCCTGCTGGGCATGGAAAGCGCCCTTGACCTGGCCCGGGACGTCCGGGTCCAGGGATCAATCGCCTACGTCGCCGACGGCGGTAACCTGAAAACTGTCGATGTGAGCGACCCGGCAAACCCCTCCGTTGTCGGGACCTGGTCCGGCGATGGTTCCGGACTACGCGACATCTGCGCCGTCAACAACAACAGGGTCTTTGCCGCCGACGGCTACTACGGCCTGCTCGTGATCGATGTGTCCGTTCCCGCGGCTCCGGTCCTGGTCGGCTCGGTGGACAGCCGGGGCAGCCCCGAACAGGGCGTAATTTCTGATGGCCTGGCCTATCTTGTTGAAAAGGATTTCGGTCTGACCGTTCTGCCCGTTCCCCTGGAACTGACGATTGATCCGGCCTGGTCGGCCACGCGGATTACAACGACCCTGGCCGGGCCGACAGTGCCAGGCAACTATACCATACGCGTCTTCAACGGCTCCAACAGCGGCCAGGTTGTCGGCGGAGTCACTTTCACCGATATCCCCGACCTGCTGACCTCCAAAGCGATCATTGTCGCGGGCGGCGGACCGTATGCAGGCAACCTGATCTGGGAAGAGACAAAAGCGTATGCCAACCATGCCTACGACAACCTGATCTACCAGGGGTACAGGCATGAAGATATCATGTATCTGACCGACGAACCGGATGCCCTGGCCAGGTACGGCGCCCTGGCTGCCGGCGCCAACCTGTTGCCCGCCACAAGACAAAACCTTGTAAGCGCCATCCAGTGGGCCGGGACCGGTCCGGATGCCGGCGACCTCCTCATCTTTCTGGAAGACCACGGCGATACGGAAGAATTTATCATTCGCGGCGGCACGACCCCGGAAACCGTTACCGCCTCTGACCTCAAGGCCTGGCTGGACAGTTTGCAGGCAGGGATGCAGGGCAAGGTTATCCTGGTCTATGACGCCTGCCGCTCCGGCAGTTTTCTCTTCAAAATGGCGCCGCCACCTGGTAAAACACGCATCGTCCTGACCAGCAGCGCCGCGGGCCAGGCAGCCTATTTCCTCTCGCCCAGGCATTCCTTTTCATCACACTTCTGGTCGACGTTTACCGGCCGGGCCGGAGATAAAGCCATCCTGACCGATGCCTTCAACAACGGCGCTGCCGGCATGGCCTCCTACCAGACGGCCCAGTTGGACGCCAACGGAAACGGGGTGCCCAATGAACCGGCGGATTTCACGGAGCTGCAGGGAATCGAGGGGACCATTTACGCCCTGCGCCGGCAATTCTACGACCAAAACCGCTCCAGGCCGGTTATTGCCGTTGTATCCCCGGATCAGGTTACGACAGGATCCAGCGCCACGCTCATGGCCGGCAAGGTCTACGATATAGACGGTGACGGTATCAGCCGCGTCTTTGCCGAGGTGATGCCGCCCGATTCCACCCTCGACTCCAGCCCGGTAACGGTAAGCGGCGCGGAGCTCCCTGCCCTGGAGCTGATCGACCCGGACAAGGACGGCACCTACCAGGTCACCAAGACGGATTTCAATGTCCGCGGCACCTATATCGTCACCTACTACGCCGAAGACACCTCGGGCATATCTTCCCAGCCCAGGACCTCCCTGGTCACCCAACCGAACGGCTCCCAGGTCCTGGTTCCGGATGACTACGAGGACGACAACTCTCCTGCCGCCGCCCGGGTCATCGTGCTGAACAACCCGACGCCGCAGAGTCATTCCTTTCATATCGCCGGTGACCGGGACTGGGTCAAATTCTACGGCATAGCCGGAGAGGTGTACTCCATCCTGGCCATGAATCCGACCATTATCAGTGACCCGGTCATCGACATCTTCAGCGGCAACGACACGACCACCCCCATGCAGAGCAGTAACTCGGCCGGTTCCGGCCAAACGGAATCGCTTATCGGCTGGAACTGCCCGGCCGACGGTATCTATTATGCGCGCCTGCGTAACAACAGCCCCCATTTCGGGGCCAATGTCCGCTACAAGCTGAGAATCTACAACCCCACGGCCCTTTCCCTGCCCGGCTACATAACCGGCAGAATAACCTCCGGCGGCTCGGGAGTGGCCGGGGCGATTATCAGGGCCGGGGGGGCAACGGCAATAACCCTGGCGGACGGTTCCTACATCCTCTACCTTGCCCCCGGCGCCTACACCGTCACGGTCAGCGCGAACGGTTACGAACCCACGTCCTTTCCCGTCAATGTCGGCAACGGCGAACATAAAACTATCACGCCCCGGGAGATCAATTCGGTTCCGCGTATCACGAACGCGCCTTTCACCCTGATCAAGGCGGGTGAACTCTTTTCCTTTGTCCCGGCGGTGCTCGAGCCGGACAACGATCCCCTGACCTTTACCGTTACCGGAAAACCGGCCTGGGCCTCCTTTAACCGGGACAACGGGAAACTCCGGGGAACGCCGTCGTTTGCCGACACCGGAAAATACGGCCCCGTTACCATCACGGTACGGGATCCGAAAGGGGCGGGCGACACCATTGTTTTCACCCTGGAGGTCCTGGCCGGGGACAGACGGATCCTGGCCCCCATCTATCAACTCCTGCTGCGGCCCTGATAAAGGAGGACGCGTGTCATGAGAACAATCGCCCGTACCTGTTTTGCCGTGACAACATTCCTGTTGACAACAACCCTGACGGTCCAGGCGGCGGACAGGGTCGCGGTCATCCCCCTGTGGACGACCAAAGACCTGCAAAACGTCGTGACGGTCGCCAAAAAAAACGGCGACTACACCGACCCCATAGCGGCCCTGCAATCCATCACCGATGCGGGCCCGAACAATCCCTATCTGGTCGTGATAGGGCCCGGAGAGTACCACCTGAGCGCGCAGCTGGTTATGAAGGAATATGTCGTTATCACCGGGTCCGGCGTCGCCGCGACCAGATTGACCGGCACGGTTGGTTCCGCTGATTTTGATGCAACAATGGCCCTGGCAGTCGGCGCGGACCACGCCGCCCTCCGCTGGTTGACCCTGGTCAACTCGGGAAACGGGACCAGGTACACGGCAGGCCTGTACCTTGACGGCGCCTCCCCGGACATCGGTCATGTCACCGTCAAGGTCAACGGAACGCTCGACAACTACGGTATTATCGGCATGTATTCCACCGCAACCATTCATGATTCCACAATAGTGGCCGAGAACGGCACCGATTGCACAGGCATAGCCGCCGGCTCCGGGGGCGACCTTGATCTTTCGAACCTGACGATCATGAGTACGGACGCCTCTCATTCCAACAGCGGGTTGTCTTTCTACTACGCCTCGCCGAAGATAGCCAATGTCAAAATCACTGTAGTCGGCGGCAGTTTCGCCAGCTATGGAACTTTTGGATATTTTGCATCACCCTTGCTGGCCAATGTTTCCAGTACTGCCGGAGGAGCAAACCAGTATAACTATGGCGCCTACTTTTACAGCTCCACCCCTGTCATTCGCCGCAGCACCCTGGAAGGGGAAACCCATAACACCTCGACCCCGTACGGGTTGTATTCCCGCGACGGCACGGCCATGGTCAGCCAGTCAACCATTATCGGCGGCGTCGGCGGCGTCGGAACCAGAACCTGCGTGGCCTCGGACAACGGCGCCGGCGGGGTTCTTTCGCAAAACGGCTGCAACTGATCATGGCGCGGTCTCAACCATCCTGCCGCGCGGCTCAATCGCCCGGGCGTCGCGTCCCCTTCTTCATCACGCTCGTCTGCCTGTTTGCCACGGCAGCGACGGCGGCAAACAAAGCCGTGATCATCCCCCTGCCGAAACGGCCGACCATGGAACATGCGATTACCGTTGCCCCGGCCGGCGGTGACTTCAGCGACCCGGCCGCGGCGATCGCCCGGATTACCGACGCAACCGAGCACAACCCGTACATAGTGGTCCTCGGTCCCGGGACATACACCCTGCGCGGTCCCCTGGTTATTCCACCGTACGTCTCCCTGGTCGGGGCGGGCGAACAGGGAACGCGGCTCATCGGCGCGGTCGCGTCCGACACTGCGGACGATACCGCCGCCCTTGTCGTGATGGAGGCAAACTCTTCCCTGAACGGCCTGACAATCATGAATACGGGGGGCAGCGGCTATTCAACAGGCGTCTACGGGAGGGGCAGCCGGCCTCGCATGCAGGATCTCAAAGTCCTCGTCTCCGGCGCCGACGACAACATAGGCATCCACAATGCTGATTCCTCGGCGGAACTGCGGGATATCTCGATTACGGCAACCGGAGGAGGGAGCTGTTACGGTATCGTTACTATTTCCTCCACCGCGTCCATGACAGACATCAGGGCCGACGCGACCTGCGGGACGAACAACTTTGCCGTCCTCAATATCGAATCCAGCCCACGCATGTCCCGTGTCATCGCGACCGCCGCCGGTGGAAACATCAACTGGGCGGTGTACAACCACGCTTCCTTTCCGGTCCTGCAGGATGTAACGGCCACGGCAAAGGACGGACAAAGCTATGCCGTGTACAGCTACAACTCCCTGGTCAAGGTCCGGACAAGCACCCTGAACGGCGGCTCGTACGGGGTCGCTTCAACCGGCGGCACCGTCTCCCTGATCAGCCGGTCCTCCCTGATCGGAGGAAGTGACGCGGACATAGACAGTTACAATATCTGCACCTTTGCCGACGACGGCGCCGGCAACGTTTTAAACGGCCTGTGTCCTTAACGGGAGGATTTTCCACAATGACGCCCAAGACAAAAAGATTCCGGTGGCTCCCGGTCCTGTTCCTGGCGACCAGTCTCTGCAACGTTTCCCCCGGCCAGGCCCAGGAAATTGAATTCGCCTCCTCGCCCAACCCGGTGGGTTCAGGAGCCAGAGCCCTCGGCATGGGCGGCGCCTTTATCGCCGTGGCCGACGACGCCACGGCCGCCTCCTGGAACCCGGCCGGACTCATCCAGCTGGAGCTGCCCGAAGTCTCCATTGTCGGCGCGGGTTACAGCCGCTCCGAGGACAACACCTTCATCGGCCACCCCGAGGCGGATGGTTCGCAATCGGCCTCGGACATAGCCCTGAACTATCTCAGCGCGGCCTACCCCTTCAATGCCTTTGACCGCAACATGATCATCACCCTGACCTACCAGCACCTCTACGACTTCAACCGCTCCTGGCAATTCGACTTTCTCTATAATGAAGACGGCCTGATCCTTGACCGCAAGATTGACTATAATCAGGAGGGCGGCCTGTCGGCCGTCGGCCTTTCCTGCGCGATCCAGGTCGTCCCCTCCCTGTCGCTCGGCATAACCATGAACGTCTGGAACGACTCTGTCGGCAACAACAACTGGACCCAGGACACAATCGTCACCGGAACCGGCTCACTGGGACCGTCACGACTGAGAGAGCAGTACCATAATACCGACAGCTACAATTTTGAGGGGATCAACTTCAACCTGGGATTTTTCTGGCGCTTCAACGAGGCCCTGACCGTTGGCGGTGTCCTGAAAACGCCGTTTACCGCGGACGTGGAGCATGACGCGTCCCTGACCAGCACCATTGACCTGATGAACACACCCCTTGCCGGGACGATCTGGAGTTTCACCGAGACGGGAAGGTATAATGAAGAAATGGATATGCCGATGTCATACGGCCTCGGCGTCTCCTACCGGTTCTCGGACGCGCTGACTGCCTCCCTTGACGTCTACCGGACCCACTGGGAGGATATGATGTATACGGACCACACCGGCACGACGACATCGGCGATCAGCGGCCTGGAAGAGAGCCGCTCGGATATCGACCCCACCATCCAGATCCGAACCGGCGTCGAATACCTGATCATCAAGCCCAGGTATATCATCCCCCTGCGGGCCGGTCTCTTTTATGACCCCGCCCCCTCGGAGAGGGGCGGCGACAACCTGTACGGCCTGACCCTCGGCACCGGCCTGGGCTGGAAACAGTTTATCTTCGACATCAGCTACCAGTTCCGCTTCGGCAACGACGTGGGCTCGGCGATCTACAAGACGGGCGAACTCTCCCAGGACGTACGGGAACACACAGTGTACGCCTCCCTCATCGTCCATTTCTGAAGAACAACGCAACGCGCCACACGGCTCGTAACGATGCGGTGCCCCTGACCACTTACCACGGCTCTGCCGGTTTTACCTGACAATAACCCGGTCGTGCGGCCTGACCTCGCCAAGCCGGTTTCGCAGCCTGGCCTTTGAAAAATTTTCAAAAACCTCGCTGACGGTCACCTCGCCGACTATTTCAGGCTCGGAGCCGAGAATCCTGCCGGTCACCGGATGTTGTATAACCGCTCCTTCCCGGTAACAGATCAGGCGCTGGTACGGCTTGAGCCGTTTTTCCGTACCGATATCAAGAACCACCTCGTCACCCCTGACCTCGATCAGGATCCCCTCGACAAGCGGGAAGTCCCGTTTGAACTTAAAGGCCAGCCCGTCCAGCAGGCTGCTCAGCCCGCCAAAACTTTTTCCTTCCCCGAACACATCGTTACTGGCCAGGATGGTCGCGGTTTCCGTGTCAATCAGACGACCGATTATCTCCACAGAGTCAGGCGACTCAATGATCGTGCCGGTCAACATTCCATTGGCCGCGACGATCCTGCCCAGCCTGACCGCCTCGTCGGGATCGACCAGGCCGGAGCCGGCAAGCTGCAACTCCCGCAGGACCGCGTCGATCTTTTTTCGCTCAATCACCTTGAATCGTTTCTGTTCCAGCAGGGAGTTGACCAGCTGATCGTACACGATCTCCCCGGGGAGAGACTCCTCCCCCCGGTGCTCGAAGGGCAGAACCGCCAGGGACATCCGCGAGCCGACCTGGCGTATTTTCTGAACCTTCCGCGTGACCGTGATTTTTTTCTCCGACCTGTTGCCCCGGGTATCCACGGCCACGACCACAAAGACATTTGCACCCTCATCAAGCTCTTTCAACTGGGAGAAATACAGTTTCCTGCCCGTTCGGACGGAAAGGGGCTCCCCGTTTACGGAAAGCGAGGCAACAGCGGAAAAATCAACGGCCATGCCTTCCAGGAGCACAAACTCCTCATAGGTCTCCATACCACTTTCCACCCCTTCCAGCTTTATAAAGGGCGGCTCAGTGTCCACGGGAGGAGCCGCGGCAACCTGGACCATGGGAGCATGCGCGTCGGAAGCCACGACGGGAACACCAGCCACGGCGTCCGGAGACTCAAGGGCAGCAAGTCGCCGCCCTGGAACCGGGCGCAGGCCGAGTTCATCCCGACGCAAAACGGCGCGGGTGGCATTGCCGGCAAGATCCACGGCAACAATCTCCGCCGTGTCCGTCTGAACCAGGGAAAAATCATACGACCGCGGCGAGGCGGGCAGCTTTCTTGCGACGCCGTTCAGGCGCAGTGATGCCAGTCCGCTACCGTCACGGACAACACCTTTGACAATCTTCCTGCCGCCCTCCGTCTCCAGGCGCTGAATCTCTATAAGCGGCCCCTGCCGGTCACTGAAAATTGTCAACTCTTTTGCCGTTGTCCTGCCCACCAGGTCGGTCGCGACAATCCGGATACTGTTCTCTCCTTCCGCCAGGGGGACATCGACGGAAAAATCCTGTTCACGACGGGCCAGCTCAACCGGAACCAGCCGGTCCGCAACCCGGATGGCGGCGACATAGGTGTCGTCCAGGGCCGTTCCGGACACGGTATAGACAAAGGCATTGGTAACTCCGGGGGGGCCGGCATCCACCCTGAGGCGCGGCGGTTCCTTGTCCCGGCCGCTCCGGCGCAGTTGCTCTGCCCTGGCCTTGTTCAGGAAATAATGGCCCTTGGCGCTGGGGGCGCTCCGCACGGACTGCTCCAGTTCGGCAATCGCCTGGTCATACCGCTTGCCCTGGAAGTAAACAACGCCCAGTTCGCGGTGCGGAAAATAATCGACAAAATGCATGCCGTACGTCCTGGCCCGCCACTGGTCACGGGCACGCCCGGCAATCGCCTTTTTAAAATCCTGTTCCGCCTCCCGGTACAAACGACCATCGGCAAAGGAACGGCCCCGCTCATAATAATTCCACCAACGGCCCCTGAAACTGCCGTCGGTCGTGCCGTATTTACTGCCGTTTCCGGTATACGTCCTGTTTTCGGAAACACAGCCGGGAACCGCCAGGAGGGCTCCAAGCAGAAACAACAGTATGTACCTGCCAACCATTGCGCTACTCCCGAACCTTTTCCCGCAGGCGCGTATCCACCGCGACACCGTCGCCGACCGACGAAACCGCGCTCTGCTCCGGTTCAACCGAGGTAACGGTTACCTGGCCGATCACCGTGTCTCCCCGGCCCAGCAGCGCAAAAACCATGCCCTCGCGCACCCCGACCGAACGACCGATATTGATCGTGGCGGCGGATTCGGACACCCCGGCTATCCTGGCCTGCAGGGGAAAGGTTTCGCGCAGCTCGCGGGCAACGGCGCGGCTCAGTTTCCCTGCGACCTCTTCCGCGCCGCCCTTGTTCACAAGAACGGAGACGGAACTTTGCACCGCCGTTGTCTCGGTATCAATAAACCGCAGGCTGACCAGCCACTGTCCATCCTGACGCGACATGCTGCCGGTGGCGATCAGGTTGGCGGAGAGAACCCGGCCCAGCTTGAGCGCGGTGGCCGGGTCAGCCAGGGCGGAGGAGCTCAGGTTCAGCTCAGCCAGCAACTTGTCGATGACTTGCCGCTCGACAACGCCAAAGCGTCCATTCCGGCGCAGTTCCTCCGCTGTCCGGTTCAGGATAAAATCCCGCTGGGCCCCGTTGAGGCCGAAACCGGAGATATCAAGAAAGGCCACGGTCAGCACATTGCTGGTCCAGCCGTCGGTTTCGGTCGGGACGGGCTCTTTGTTTTCCCTGAATCGCCGGGCCAGATCCTGAATCAGGGCATCCTGCGGCGAAAGGGCTGTCGCGGCGGAAGGAGGCGTGCTGCCGGCAGACACCGGAGCGGTTGCCGCCGGTTGCGGCGCTTTCGATTCCGGCCGCAGAAAAAAGAACGCAAAAGCGAGAACCGTAATAACCACTGCCCCGCCGAAAAGTACGCGCGGACTGATCCCCCTGGGCCGCGGCCGGGTCCGGGTTTTTGTGTCAATCCCAGGCTCCGGTTGCGTTCCCTTCCCCCGTATCGAGGCGGAAACAGCCTCGCGCAGGGCGGGAAAGCAGCTTTCTATCTCTGTGTCAAAGGCGTCCAGCCAGTGATGGCTGCTGATAAAATATTCCATGGATTTGCTGAGCGCGACATCTTCAATTCTCAGCGGCAGGATAGGGATCCCTTTGCTGCCGGCCCGCTCAATCTCCCGCGCGACCTGGGGAGACTTGTTGGAATCCTCGGACAGAACCAGCAAGACAAGTTTACAGGACTCAATGGCCTCAACAAGCTGTTCAGCGTAGTTGGCGGACGGCACAATATCTCGGTAGGCAATCCAGCACTTGACTTCACCGGTCTCTTCCAGGGCCTCGCAGATCTTTCTGGCAACATCCATGTTGACCGATGAAAAAGAAATAAAGACATCATGTTTCATACCCGCACCTCCAGCGCTGAAGAATAATTCGCCACCTATTTCACATGGAAGGCCTGCATCCTGCCATACCCCTTGGGCAGTTCAACCTGCCCGGCATAATCAAACGGTACATCACTGATGCCGAGCGCCCTGGCAACGGCAACAAAGGTCTCGCTGGCATAAATGTTGCCCGGCGGTGTTACCGGCTCCAGGCGCGCCGCCCGGACAACATAATCACCGCAGAAATCCAGCAGGTTTGTAATGGGATCCGTGTAGGAATAACAGGGCCCGGCATCCAGGGAAATCCGCATGGTCAACTGAGACGACAGGCCATACCCGGTCCAGTCAATCCGCAGTGTTTTTTCCCTGAGGGCCCGGGCGCACTGCACGCAGTCCCACAGGTTCCTGAATACCAGGAACAAGCTGTCGCCCTGCGTTTTTCTGCCCAGAATGCCGTCATCATACGTTGTGAGAACCGCCGCCATCTCACCCATGAACGCCGAGGCAAAGATCATCTTTTCCCACTTGTCCAACCTGCTGTACCCTTTGACATCGGCGATCAGCAGGGGCAGGAAGGTATGATGACGGGCTTGCCGGCCACTCACGGTCACCACGGTTCCCGCCGCACCCGATATTTTTACACCCGATTCCCCGGCGACAACACCCGTTTCACCGGGCTGAAGAGGGGCAATGACATCAAAACGGCCACCCTGCTCCCTGAGAAGTTCGGCAAAAGCCGCTGTTCCGGCAATGCTCTCGGCACCGTTGCCGTCCCAGACCAAAAGAGTTCTGAGGTCCGTCCCGGCCCGCTCCGCCCGTACCTGGGAGGTTCCGTAGAGATAGAGGTTGGTGAACAGCAGATCGTCATCAAGGGTTAATTCATTGTACTGGCTCAGCACCTTTACTTCCGCGGCCCTGTCCAGCACCTTCCGGAAACGTTCTTCCCAGTTGCCGCCCGCAAAGAGTCTGACACTTGTCCAGATAAACGCCTCCGGCGCAAACGGCAGGACTACATTGATTTCTCCGCCACGGCCGAGCATTTCCTCCAGGAAGAGGATGTCGGATCCGCAGGCAGCCGAGGCGAAACCAATCTGGCCGTTATGCTCATCAAGCCAGGCCGCTATGCCGCGACGCACCTCTTCTTCTTTTTCCGGGGGGAAACGCCTCTGCCGACGGCCAGGCGCATCAATAACATGACCGCTGAACAGAACCACGGAAGGAACGGGAAAACAGTGATCCATCTCGTGCGGATCCCGGCCGGCGGCCGCAAGAATCAACCGGGCCTGTTTGCGCATGGTGCCCAGGGCCCGGATATCCCCGCCCGCGCCGGCAACCGCCTCGGCATACCACTCCCCTGCCTCCTCATGCTTGCCACGGAGCAGTGAAGCTTCACCCAGGCTAGCCAGAAGCCAGAAGGAAACAGGTTCGTTTCCGGCTTTTTTTTCGGCCAGGATGTTCCGGCAGATTTCTCTGACCTGACCGGCAATCAGACGGCTCTGACCGGGATTGCCGCCCAGCAGGGAAACCGCTGCCGCATTGATGCCCGTATAGTAGGCGGCAGCGTGGTTACCCGCCTGCCGCTCACTCTCATAGGCTGTATTGTAGCAGGAAAAGGCCTCCCGGAGACACTTGGTTTTCCGCGCATTGTCACTGGTTGCCAGGGCCATGTCCTTCCATGTCCTGCCAAGGATACCAAGGGTTTCACTGTCGGAGATTCCCCTGTCACGCAGGGCACGGAGAATGGTGTTGGCGTCTTCATATGCCCCGCTCTGAGCGAGGGCGAGGGCCTGCTGCTGGAGCAGGGTTATGAGGAGATGTCGGTCGGAACCGGCAAGATCATCAAGGCCGGAGAGACCTCCCAGCTGTTCAACCCCTTCGGAGAGAATATCATAGGCCGGCAGCGGCTCCCCGGCCGCCAGCATTTCCCGCCCGGCCCGTAAGCAATGAACCGGCGGCCGGCGCCTGGGGGAACCCCGGGAGGCGGTGGGCCTGCCGTAACTTGCGGAAAGCACTCTTTCCGGGTCTCCCGTTTCCTGAAAAGAGTCAGGATCATCATCTTTTTTCTGAATGATGTAGCCCAGGTCGAAAATCGCCTGGACTGTCTCGCGGGACGCGGAGAGAAAGGTTTTTCTCTCCGCGTCGGACAGGGTATCAAATGGAGGGGTGCCTGCCGGGCTCCCGTCCACATGCCGGAAACGGCTGCCGGAATACAGGAACCGGGCAAACCCGTCCACAAGGACAGGCAAATCATCCGCCTGTCTCCACGGGCCGACCGGTGGTTCGCTGTCACTCATAACAGATCCGTACCGGCTGACTCCGGAGGGTTTCGACCATGGTGGGCGTTTGTCTCGGTACTCACCTTTTCATGCTCCCCTGTTTCCCGGAAAATATCCACGTAATACTATAGCATACCAGACGCTACAGTTTCAATATATCGAAAAAAAACGGCGAAACAGAGCAAAACAATAAAGGCGGGCGGCAGACACAATCAGACCCCGATTGTATCCAGACGCCGCCGGACCAGCTGCAGATCGTTCCAGGCGGCCCTTTTCATTTCCTCGTGCCGAAGGAGAAAACGCGGATGAAAGGTGGGCATGACCGGCACGGTTTCCGCCCCCTGGTACCGGTAGTCATGGAAGCGCCCGCGCAGCCGGACCAGGGGCGCGTTTGACCCCAGAAGCAGCCGGGCGGCGACCTCGCCCATGGCGCAGATGAGCCGGGGCCTGACCGCGCCGATCTCCCGGGTCAGGTAGGAAAAACAGCGCTGCTGCGCCCGGGCGTCGGCTCCGCCGGAAGGAACAGGGCTGCACTTGACGCAGTTGGTTACGTAGACCTGGCCCTGATCAAGGTTGATGGCGGCCATCATCCTCCAGAGCATCTCATCTTCTTCCGGGCCGAACAGGACATCCCGGCAACCTGCCCCCCCCTGAACCGTCCAGTCACCCACCACCATGAGCTTCGCGCCGACCGCGCCGCGACCAACCACGCCCGCCTGCCTCGTTCTGGCCAGGCCGCAGAGAGTACAGGCCCCGATCTCGGAGGCCAGGGCTGCCAGGCCGGATTCCCTGGCCTTCCTGTCGCGGGGGGGTGGTCCGGGCGGTTGCTCCCGCCTGGACGTCTTTTTTCCCGCGGACCGGTTGACCGGCGTGACCGGGACAGCCTCCGGCCTGCTCGTCCGCAGAAATCGCTTTACCTCGTCAGTCAGGGGGTAGGTCCCGATCCCCATGGCCAGGTGATAACGCAGCCTTCTGCGGATATCAAGCAGCTCTGCCGCCCCGAGCTCCGGTTCCCTGGTCTGCTGATCTTCCGATACCATTGGCGACCCATCCACCTGTTTCATAGCTATTCTCCGCCTCAAACACAACCCGTCCTATGGGTTTTACCTGCCGGAAATCTGTCAACTATATGCCGTCCGGACCTGGAAGACAAGCCGCTTGTGCAATATGCGGGCTAGCGATACAGCTCAGGCAGATCTTCCGGGCCTGTTTTCTCTTTGCGCCGCCCGGTGCGGGCCTGTGTCAACCGCTTCAGAAGCGGCCGGCCGCGCCACGATCCGGAAGAATCGCCGCGATAAAGCGCCGTGTCGATCTCCTCCAGCAAGGCTGCCAGCTTCCTGTCCCCGAGCGTCTTGCCGATGTCGTGCAGGGTTCGCGCCTCCGGGCCCGGCAAAAAGGTCCCGGCCCAGTTTACAACCGCCCTCCTGGCCCGGGCCGCGTCATCGGCTTTACAGGCACGCTCCACCTCGGCGAAGGCCTCGCGTTCCCGCATTGTTTCTTTTTCCCCGGTCTCTGCGCCCCTGCCCCGCTCAAGGTGCCATAAACGACGACGGGTATGCACCAGCAGGATCATGGTGACCAGCCAGGCCAGGGCCAGCCCCCCGCAAACGGCCAGCAAAACCGTGGGCCGGGCGGACGCGGCAGGCTGCGCTGCCGCGTCGGTTTGTTTCACGGGTTCAACATCAATGCCACCCGGTTCAGGCCGCGCCTGGTCCGGTTTCTCCGGCACGCTTCCCGTCACAACCACTTTCCGGGCGGGGATCACGCAATAGCGGACCTGCTTGCTGTTCTTGTCCCACCAGGGAACCCGGACCTCTGGGAACATTACCTCTCCGGGCCGGACCGGAATCAGGGCGAAGCTCTCCTTTCTGGTACTCAAAACTCCGGTATCCGCCACGATATCGTCCTCTTCCGCCTTGCCCTGGTAGACCTTGATCCCGTCCGGCTCCACCAGTTCAAGCGGCGGCAACTGCCTGGCCAGGAGCCCCTCGGCCACCAGGGTCAGGTTCAGGGTCACGGATTCACCAACCTTGAGGGCAGCGGGATCCTGAAGCCACTCATCCTTGAGCACCAGGTCTGTTGCCGGCAGCCAGGCGGTGCCGGCCGGATATTGGGGGTCTTTTTCCAGCACCCGCACCTCGTGCGCCCGGCTGCGAAACTTCAGGATCTTGCCCCTGCCGCCGAAAAAGGGATCGAAAAAATCACGCCGGGGGCTCGGGCGCTGCACCCGGACCTTCATCTGCGGAATATGCAACACCCCGCTCTTCTGCGGAAAAAGCGCGTACCGGCGCTCAAACACCCTGTAGGATGTCCCGTTGATCACCTTGTCATAGCTGGTGTCTCCCAGCCGCATGAGAAGAGCGTCGGGGATATCCGGATCACCGGGATCAATGATCTGGGCCTGGACCGCCGCGAAAACCCGCAGGGTGTAGATGAGCTGAGCCTGGACATAGACCGTGTCCCGGTCCACGCTGGTCTCTATGAAGACCGGCTCATTGTCGTCCCGGGTCCTGGCCTGCCCCTGGGCGCGTACCCGGATGGTCAGGGGCCGGGTTTTCTCCTTGCCCACCCTGATCGCCGGGATGGTCAGGGTGCCGGTTCGCTTCGGGGCAAGAACGATATGCCAGGAAACCGATGAGGTGGCGATGCCGTTGATGATCCTGGTGCTGCTCTGCTGACTCTGGCCAAGGATGCGAAAGTCTTTCCGCAGGGGTTCCAGGTCCGGGTCCGTGAAAAAGGAACTCTCGTCCCTGGTCACGGTCAGGGTCACGGTTTCGTCGATAACGATGCCGGTCCGGTCCACCCGGGCGGTTACCGCCGCGCAGGCGCCGGTAACCGTCATTCCCAGACTCACCAGCGCCAGAAACATTGCGACAATGTTCGCTCTCATCCTGCGCACCTTTACCATATTTTTGTGTTCTGCTGCGGGTCTAAACGGCCCCGGTTCTGCTGATATTCATATTCAAACTTGCGGCG
>JAJRTB010000252.1 GCA_024278495.1 Deltaproteobacteria bacterium | reverse complement strand
CCGGCACGTACAATAATTTATATACACAAGACAGTAGACGGACAAGAGACCCTTTTATGGCGAACAAAGAAAAACTCCTTGTTGGTGTAGATGTCGGATCACATGCGGTAAAGGTGTGCAAGCTGCAAAAAGCAGGTGATTCTTACGCCCTGGTTTCGCTGGGCTGCGCAATGCTGCCTCCCGGAGCGGTCGAAGACGGCGTGGTCCAGGAGCCGGAACAGGTTGGCGAGGTGATCTCCAGGCTGTTCAGGAACCTCAAGTACAAGCGCAACACCAAGGTCGCCATCTCAATCTCCGGATACTCGGTCATCGTCAAAAAGATCAAGCTCGATGTCATGGAAGAGGAGGAGCTTGAACGATACCTGACCGAAGAAGCCGAACAGTTCATTCCCTTTGACATCGAGGATGTCTACCTTGACTTCCAGGATTTGAAAACCGCCAAGGAGGAGTATGAACAGACCGACATCATGCTGGTTGCCGCCAAAAAGGACGTAGTTGACGGATACCTGGACATGCTTCATGAAATAAAGGTCAAACCGCTGCTGGTCGACGTTGACGGTTTTGCCCTGGAAAACATCTGGGGCGTAACGCAGCCGGACGCGCAATCAGAGAATATCGCCCTGGTCGATATCGGTGCCGAAAAGATGAACATCAACATCATTATCAACGGCACCTCCGTCCTGGCAAGGGATGTCGTGGTCGGCAGCCAGAACCTCACCATGGAAATCGCCAATGCGCTGGACCTGGATGAAGACAGGGCGGAACAGCTCAAGCTCGGAATTCTTCCCGCCCAGGACGACCAGAAGGAAATATTGGAACAAGTTTTCAACAAAGTCTGTACCAACTGGGTCTTTGAAGTACAGAAGGCCATCGATCTGTACCGTTCAAAGAATCCGGACAGGCCCCTGGCAAAAGTTGTCTTGAGCGGCGGCGGCTCCAAGGTCAAGGGGCTGGCCGAATTTATTGGCCGGGAAACAGGTCTTGAGGTCACCCGGTTCAACCCTTTTGCCGGCATGAAGATCAATGAAAAGAAGATTGACCGAGATTATATTGATGCGATAGCACCGGAAATGGCCATTGCCGCCGGGCTGGCAATACGACCGTCTGGGATATAAAAGCCATGGTTTACATAAATTTACTCCCGATTCGAGAGATCAAGCGCCGTACCAGGGCGATTCAGCAACTCACCGTGTTCGCCTTCTGCCTTGTCGGCGTCCTGATCCTGATTGGCGCCGTCGGCTTTTACCAGCAGACATCCACTAAAAAACTGACCAGGGACATCGCCTCCCTGAAGGCTGAAAAACAACGATACAACAAGATTCTCCAGCAGATTAAAAAACTTGAGGAAGACAAGAAACTGATTGAAAGTAAAATTGCGGTCATCAAGCAGCTGAAAAAAACCTCCGGCCTGACCGTGCATGTCCTGGACGAAATCGCCAACCTCACCCCGACAAAACGACTCTGGCTGGAAACGGTCGAACAAAAAGGCACGACTCTGAATCTCAGCGGCATGGCCTTGGACAACCAGACAATTGCCTCCTACATGGATCAGTTGAAACACTCTCCCTACATCAAAGATGTCACGCTGATCAAAACGGACCTGAAACAATATGCCGATCGCGATTTGAAATCATTTCAACTCACCTGCGCAATTACGATACCAGGCAGTTCCGAAGAGGAAACTACTGCTGAAACAAGTCCGAAATAAAGAAGGCTTCAGATCTTATGGCTTCATCGAATACCACAAGCAAAATAAACGACTTTATCGACGGCAAGTACATCCCTCTTGACCCCAAGATAAAAATAGCAATCGCTGTCGTGGCCTTGATTGTACCTGTAGCACTTTTTTATTTTCTATCCTATGAGCCAACGACTAAAAAGATCAATAACCTGACTCAGCAAAAACAGAAACTGATTGCTGAAATATCCAAGGCAAAAAAAGCTGCAGCCGAACTTGATACAATCAAGGAGGATATCAAGGAAACCGAACAACTGTTTAAAGAGACGGCGAGTCTCCTGCCAAAAAGCAAGGAAATCCCTGCGTTGCTCCGCAATATCTCCGACCTGGGAAAACGCTCCGGCCTGGAATTTCTGTCATTCAAGCCGGGAAAAGAGACCCCGAAGGAATTCTACGCAGAAATTCCGGTCAACATCATTATCTCTGGTCCGTACCATAATGTTGGATATTTCCTGGATCAGGTCAGCAAGCTGGAGCGAATTGTCTCTGTCAAAAACATAAAAATGACCAACCCCAAAAAGGAAGGACCCGAGATGGTTCTCAAATCAAGCTGCCAGTTGACAACGTACCGTTTTACCGGCATTGAAGCGAAGGACAAGAGCGCAGAAAAAAAAGGCAAAAAGAAGAAAAGTCGGAAAAAGAAGCGATAAGTTCAAAATACATACATATCATATACATAACGAACGCCATGAACATACATAGAGTTGCACGACGGTTTATCGACTGTATGCTGATAGGGATCTGTATTGGTTTTTTTTTCCCAGGCATTACTTCGGCCACAGAAAATGACTCTTCAACTCCTACTCTGCCACCCGATGAAATCCAATCTATTCAGGAAACCGTGAACTTCGAATATCAGCTTGAAGGGAGACCTGATCCGTTTATGCCGTTTATCCAGCCTAAGGTTGGCGCCAGGCTGGATATGGACGAAATCGTTGATGACACGGGGGATGTTCCCCTGACCGGAATGCAGATCTTTGAGCCGGGCCAGCTGAAATTAGTCGGCATCCTGGAAACCGGAGGCAAAAAGATTGCCATGGTTGAAGACGATACCGGCAAGGGATACGTTATCAACGAAGGAACCCTGATTGGGAAGAAGGGGGTCGTGAGCCGAATCACGGCAGATAATGATGTCGTTATAACTGAAACAGCGCGAACACGAGCCGGAAAGGAAATTGTCAATACGGTGGTTATGCGCCTGAATAAAGAGGGAGACCAGTAAATCATGTTGCCTATTTCATTCTCCAGACAGAATAAGAGTTGTCGTACAATCCGATATCTATTGACAGTGTTGACGGTCGGCGCCCTTTGTTATGCGCCGCTTATTGCCAATGCTGCAAACATGATACGGAATATTACAACTCAGTCTATCGGTTCCGCCTATTCGGTACGTATTCAGGGAAGCTCCCAACCGGCTTATACAGCCTACGAACTTTTTAATCCCACCCGAATTGTTGTTGACGTTGCGGGAGCGTCACTGGACACGATGAAAACCACGGGGCTGGACTCGGGAGCGCCTTTTACCCTGGAGACAAAAACAGTCTCCGACTCAAATCCCGCTCTGGCCCGCTTTGAGTTTACCTTCAACGAAAAGAACAGTTATACCAGTTACGACGTCACTTCCGAGGACAACGAGATCATACTCACCCTCAACCTTACCCGGCCTTCCAGCAAAAACACTTTGGCAACCCAACTGCCGCAGGTCACCTTGCCGACTGCTGCTTCACAGGGAAATCCAGGGAATTCCCCCAAGAAAGCCTTTGGCTTCAGCGGGTACGAAAATGAGAGGATATCGGTTGATTTTTATAAAATCGATCTCCACAATGTCTTCCGGTTTATCCGGGAAGTCAGTAAAATGAATGTCATAGTCGATGAATCAGTCAGCGGCTCGCTGACCCTCTCTCTCAACGATGTGCCCTGGGATTTTGCCCTGGATATTATCCTCAACCTGAAGGACCTTCAGAAGATAGAACGATATAATACGATCGTGATCCTGCCCAAGAAAAAAGACTTTACCTGGCCGGAACGCGCCGAGGACAACCTCAGCTTTGAAGAGGATGAAATCGTTGTCAGCCAGGAGGCCATAGTCATCCAGCAGCAGATGAGTATCACGCCGGAAGTTGTTGAGGCCAAAAAGAGTATCAAAAAGGGTCGCGCCAGCGAGAAAAGGGGCAACTACTCCGACGCGATTACCGCGTATAGCGAAGCCTTTGCAAAATGGCCGGACAATGACCGGCTGGCCAATAAAATCGCTTCCATTTACCTGGTCTACCTCCGCCAGAACGCCAAGGCCGTGCATTTTGCCAAACTGGCCCTGGAGGCTAACAGCGAAAACACGGCGGCGGCCCTGAACGCGGCCATCGGCCTGGCCAACATGCAGAAATACGATGAGGCCAGGGACTACTTTGCCCAGAGCGTCAGCACGGAGAAGCCGGCAAGCGAGGCCCTGCTCAGTTACGCTGTGTTCAGCGAGCAGCAGGAGCAGTATGACAACGCGCTCAAGCTTCTGCAGAAAAACGAGGACCTGTACGGCCTGACCCTGGATTCCATGATCGCGTCCGCCCGGATCCTGGACAAGCAGGGGAATACCGAGGCCGCAACGGAAAAGTACAAATCCATTTTACTGTCCGGCTACCAGATTCCGCCGGACCTGAAAAAATACATAAAAAGCCGTATAGCGCTCAACCAGTCCATGTAACTGCTTTTATGAGCCAATACCAGAGGGAAACTCCATGAAACGAAACAATTCAAGACTGGCGCTCATGCTCCTTGCCGCCCTCATGATGCTCCCGGTATCGTGTGTCCAGAAGGACGGTGAACAGGCCACGAATGACGCGAAAACAACAGCCGCCCCCGAGCTCACCGAAACAAAACCGGCCGCACCGGCCCAGCTGCCTGTACGCTTCCAGAACCCCGCCTATTACGCGCAAAGCGGTCAGGAGGACAGCCTGCTGGATGCGGACACCGAGGATTACGAAATCAAGGTCGGCGCAAATATCACCTCCACCCGCGGTCCACAGCCCCTGTGGGATATTTTCAAGCGCCTGGTCAGTCTCAAGGGGATGAACGTGAGCTGGGCCAGCGATGTGGATCAGAATGTTCTGGTCGATGTCGACATCAGTGCTGATGACAACTTTTACGACGCCATCGACAACCTGCTCCGCCAGGTCGACTATTTCCACGAAGTCCAGGGCAACACGATTATCGTCAAGTACCGGGAAACCCGCCGGTTCCATGTCGCCATTCCCTACATGAAAGGAACCTATGACTCAAATGTCGGCGGGAACTACCTGACCGACCGCGATGCCGCCACCGGCACCGAGGGGACGGTCAAGGTGACCAGCTCCGCCAACGAATGGGATGTCTGGCAGAATATCACCGCCAACCTTGATATGATTATCCAGGAGTGGCGGACCCAGACCACGGAACAGAAAGAAACCGTGACCACCGAGGACACGGAAGCGCAGGGTGAGGCAACCGGTGCCACCTCGGTCCAGCAGGCGACCCGCCGGGTCGCTCTGGGACAGTCCTACTACACCATTGACCGCTCCATCGGCCTGATCACGGTCAGCGCGCCCCGGCCGCTGCTGGAAAAAATCGAGTATTACCTGAATACGCTGAAAAAAGAACTCTACCGTCAGGTTGTGATCGAGGCCAAAATCATCGAGGTCTTTCTGCAGGACAACTCCAAGATCGGTATCGACTGGAGTTCGGTGCTCAAGAATTTCAACATCACCGGCCTGGTTGAGTTCGGCACGGCGGTCGGTGGAGGAGAAGGGGCGCTAGGAATGGTCTTTCCCTGGAGCCCGACGCCCAATGACAGGAGAAAAGGCGTAAACACCGGAAATCCCGTGAATTCACCGTACCCTGACACCTATCCCAATGCCTTTGTCAGCACCATCTCCCTGGCCAATGTCGGTTTCAACGTCATGCTGAACGCCCTCAACGAGCAGGGCGACGCCACGGTCCTGTCCAATCCCAAGCTGACAGTCCTGAACGGCCAGCCCGCCATCATCAGCGTGGGCAAGGACATCGCCTACATCAAGGAGATCAGCTCCGAAGTCAACTCCGACACAGGCACCACCTCCTACACGGTGACAACCGACAGCGTGGTCGAGGGTATTTCCTTCGGGGTCATGGCCTCGATCATTGACGACGATACCGTGATCATGCACCTGACTCCGATTACGACCGATCTGGTCCCTGCCGCGGACGGCCAGGATATTGAATATATCCATTTCGGCCGCAACGATGAACTTACCGTGGGCCTGCCCAAGGTGCAGATCCGCGAGATGTCCACCATGGTTCAGGTCGATAACGGCGAGATGCTGATCATCGGCGGGTTGATCGACTCCGTGGAAGGGTCCTCCGGAGAATTCGCGCCAATACTTGGCGATATCCCCCTTATCCGTTACCTCTTCGGCGTTGAGACAAAACGGATGGAGAAGCGGGAGCTGGTTATTCTCCTCACTCCGAAAATCATCTGATATTACCGTAAACTTGAAGGTCAATACTAACAGGAGAAGAAGAATGAAATACTGTCGCTATCTGCTTTACGGACTTCTGGCACTTTCAGTCGCCGGCTGCGGCCAAACCGTCCAGGAATCCCTCAAGGTACAGCCTGCCCAGATACGTTCGGCCGGTGCCGACAAATCCGTCGTTATTCTGCCCGTTGCCGATTACTCTGACGCTGATGATCTGGAGAAATCCTATCGCCGCAATATCTATGTCACGGAGAACCTGACAGACCAGCTGGTCAAAAACAGCTTTCACGTCTCCATCCAGGAAGATGTCTTTGCCTATCTGATCGACCAGGGAATAATCAACGTCCTGGCCTATGGCGAATCCAAGACCTCCACCCTGGAAGACGCCCTGCGGGACGAGTGGTCATCCAAGATGAAAACACAACTGGAACGCTACATCACCCTGGCGGACGCACGCGCAGGCAGTGACAATGCCGCCCTGGGCAGCCCCGGGACTCATGCCCTGACCCAGCAGGAGGTCGTCAAGATCGGCCGTCACTTCGGAGCCGACTACATTGTCCGCGGCCGGATCATCGAGTACAAGGCCCGCCAGGACCCGTCCTGGAACCCGATGAAGAAGGGGCTCCTGACCTTTGTTTCCGGTTCGACCGGCAAGTTCCTCTTTGGCAATGCCAGTACCGATACCTATGACATGTACGCCAACATGGTTGCCGGCGCCGCGGTCGGCGGGTTGATCGGCAGCGGCGTTACCTGGCCGTGGGATCCCAGTGGCGGCACCACAATCCTCGGCATGGACGGCGGCCGCAGCGCCAACACCATCCTCTGGGGCGGCGTCGGCGGAGCCTTTGGCAAGCTGGCCCACAAGAGCGGCGAGGCGCCCCAGGCGGTCGTGCAGCTCAGGATCTGGGTCCAGGATGCCTATACCGGAGATGTTGTCTGGACCAACAGGGTTGACGTGAAGGTTTCACCCAAGACCGTGTATGCCGACTCGCAGTATGACGCCCTTTTTGAAAGCGCAACCGAGAAGGCCATCACTACTCTGATTGATGACTTTGTCAGCCAGGCCATGTAAGTTACAACCGCTGTTCTTCTCCTTACTGACCCCAAAAAAGCCCCGCACGGCAAAAGTGCGGGGCTTTTTTTATATCCTCCCGGGCAGCCCCGGACAGGGTTCTTCCGGACACCCGTTCCTGCGCGTTTACTGCTGCTGCCCCTCCTGGTTCTGCTTCCGGGCGCTTTCATACAGACCGACAAAATTGATCGGCTCCATCAAAAACGGCATAAAGCCGCCGTCCACTGATACCTGGCTGACAATCTGCCGGGTGAACGGAAAGAGCATGAGCGGACAGTCAATGGCCAGGACCCGGGTCATATGTTCTTCCGGGATATTTTTCAGGGTAAAGATTCCGGCATGCTCCACTTCCACGATGAACATGACCGTATCATCGGAATTCTTATCCATGACCTTGGCGGTGATTCCGAGCGACACCTCCCAGTGGTCGTCATCCACCTTGTCGCTGTTGAGCTGCAGGTTGAAATCAACCTTGAGTTCCTGGTTCCGGGCCAGGAAAATCTGCGGCGCGTTGGGGTTCTCAAAGGAAAGGTCTTTGATATACATCTTCTGCAGCCGGAAAACCGGCATGTCCTGGTTCGCTTCATTTGCTTCCGTCATTGTTCCATCCTTTTTTCTGACTTATGGTATGCCGCCCTTCCGCGGAAGGGAAACGACTGTAAACACCGGTTGACACGCCGCAAGTATAATAATTATCCCGCGCTTTGCAATTGTTTCATCCTGACAGGGTCTGCTTCAAAAACATGCCGGTATACGATTTCTCACATCGGGCCACTTCCTCGGGCGGTCCGCAGACAACAACATTGCCGCCCCCGTCGCCCCCTTCCGGCCCCATGTCGATTATATAATCGGCCGTCTTGATAACGTCCAGGTTATGCTCGATAACCACCACCGTGTTGCCGCTGTCGACCAGCCGGTTCAGGACTCCCAGCAGGTGCAGGATATCGGCCGGGTGCAGGCCGGTGGTAGGTTCGTCCAGGATATAGAGGGTGCGGCCCGTGCTTCTGCGGCTCAGCTCCCTGGCCAGCTTGACCCGCTGGGCCTCTCCGCCTGACAGGGTAACCGATGACTGGCCCAGGGTTATATAGCCCAGACCCACGTCAAAAACGGTCTGCAACCGTCGCCTGACAGGCGGAATGTTCCGGAAAAACTCCAGGGCCTCCTCCACGGTCATGGCCAGGATATCGGCGATATTTTTTCCCTTGTACGTGATTTCCAGGGTCTCCCGGTTATAGCGCATGCCCCTGCACTGCTCGCAGGTCACGTAGATATCCGAAAGAAAATGCATGGCTATCCGGATCACTCCGTCCCCTTCACAGGCCTCGCAGCGTCCGCCCTTGAGATTGAAGCTGAAACGGCCCGGTTTATAGCCCCGGGCCCGGGATTCGGGAAGACGGGCCAGCAGTTCACGGATCGGGGTCATAATGCCGGTATAGGTGGCCGGGTTCGAGCGCGGTGTCCGGCCGATGGGACTCTGGTCGATATCAATAACCTTGTCAACCGCGGCCAGGCCGCCAATCGCAGGGCTGATTGAACGGCCCCGACCGCCGGGCGCCAGGGCCTCATACACCCTCTTGTAGAGGGTTTCCATAACCAGGGAACTCTTGCCGGATCCGGACACACCGGTAACGCAGGTCATCACCCCCAGGGGAAAACGCACGGTCAACTCCCGCAGGTTGTTGGCGTTCGCCTGCTTCAGGGTCAGCCAGTACCGGGCCGCCTTGCGGATCTTCCTGCGCCCGGCCGGCACCCTGATCTCCAGGCGGCCGGAGAGGTAGCCGCCGGTCAACGACTCCCGGCAGTCAAGGAGGCCGGGCACATCGCCGCTGTACACCACCTCGCCGCCATGTACACCCGCTCCGGGTCCCATGTCCAGCACGTAGTCCGCCGCCGCAATGGTATCGGTATCGTGTTCCACCACGATCACCGTGTTGCCCAGATCACGCAGACTGAGCAGGGTCTTGATCAGCCGGGCATTGTCCCGCTGGTGCAGACCGATACTTGGTTCATCCAGGATATAAAGCACCCCGGCCAGCCGCGAGCCGATCTGGGAAGCAAGCCTGATCCGCTGGGCCTCGCCGCCGGATAACGTCCCGGCCTTGCGGTCCAGGGAGAGGTAACCGAGTCCCACGTCATGGAGAAAGCCCAGCCGGTCAACCACCTCCCGCAAGATCGGCCCGGCAATGCGCTCCTGCCGCCTGCTCAGGGAAAAGGTCTCAATCTCGGCCAGGAGGCGCTTGATGGGCAGCCGGGTCAGCTCAATGATCGACCAGGGCCCGATCCGCACGGCCAGGGCCTCGGGCTTGAGCCGGGCTCCGTCACAGACCGGACAGGTCTGCTCATTGATGAATCGGCCCAGTTCCTCGCGAATCATGGGCGACGCGGTCTCACGGAAACGCCGCTCGAGCTGGGGAATAATACCTTCAAAAACGGCGCGCGACACCACCTGCCTGCGGCCCTTGCGATACCGGAACTCTATCTCTTCACTGCCGGAACCATACAGCACCACCTGTTGTATTTTCCGGGGCAGTTTCCGAAACGGACGGGACAGGTCAAAACCGTAATGGGCACCCAGGGCCGCCAGCATCTGGCTGGAATAACTGGACAGGGACCTGCTGCGCCAGGGCGCCAGGGCACCCTCGTCAAGGCTTCGGCCCGGATCGGGCACCACCAGCTCCGGATCAAAAAACTGACGCACTCCGAGACCGCTGCACTCGGGACAGGCGCCCCGGGGATTGTTAAAGGAAAAGAGCCGGGTACTCAATTCCGGCACTGAAACCCCGCAACTGTGACAGGCAGCCGTCTCGCTGAACAGTACCTCCCGGTCACCGGACGGAAAAAAGGCGAGCATCACGCCCTCGCTGACCCGCACCGCCGTGGCCACCGACTCTTCAAGGCGGCGCCGGATGGTTGGTTTCAGGACCAGCCGGTCCACCACCACCTCGATGGTATGCCGTTTGTTTTTATCCAGCTCGATGGGTTCGGCCAGGTCCCGCACCTCTCCGTTTATCCGGACCCGGACAAATCCGTCGCGCCGGAGCCGTTCCAGCAGCTTCTCGTGCCGCCCCTTACGCAACTCGACCAGGGGAGCCAACAGAATAACTTTTTCCCCTTCAGGACCTTGCAGCAGGGTGTTGACCATGTCCTCAACGGACTGGGAACGGATCTCCCGGCCGCAGTCAGGACAGTGCGGCACGCCGGCCCGGGCAAAGAGCAACCGCAGGTAATCATAGATTTCAGTCACGGTGCCGACCGTGGAGCGTGGATTCTTGCTGGTCGTCTTCTGCTCGATGGAAACGGCCGGAGACAACCCTTCCAGCGAATCCACCTCGGGCTTGTCCATCTGGCCCAGGAACTGGCGGGCATAGGTGGACAGGGACTCCACGTAGCGCCGCTGGCCTTCGGCATAGAGAGTGTCAAAGGCCAGGGTGGATTTACCGGAACCGGACAGACCGGTAAAGACCACCAGCCGGTTACGGGGCAGATCCACGCTGACATTTTTCAGATTGTGCATGCGGGCGCCCCGCACGGATAAAAATTTTGGTTCCATGAAATGGTCAGAACGTTTTGCCGGTTTCGCAAAAAATGACGAAACCGGCGGAATAAACACAATACCTTGTTGGACAGATGTTTGCGCCTCAGGACACTCTCATCTCATTTTGAACTCAGAAAACACATTTTGATGATCGACCTTTATGCATCGATCCATAATAACGGTTATCCCATGTTTTTCCGCCAGAACAGCCGCCTCGAGATTAACGATTCCCTCCTGCATCCAGATGACCTTCACGCCCCTGTCAACCGCGCTTGCCACGATGGACGGAACCTGGTCTGAGCGCCGAAATATATTCACGATATCTATTTCTCCCGGAACCGACCGCAGGTCCGGGTAACAGGGCTGGCCAAGCAACTCATCATGACCGGGGTTGACCGGCACCACCGTGTAGCCCGCCCCCAGCAGGTAGCGGGCCACCCGGTTGCTGGGACGCTCCTCCCTGGGAGACAGTCCGACCACGGCAATGCGACGACTCGCCTGTAAAATTTCCTGTATTTTCTTCACCAGGTCCGGCGAGATCACAGCGCCCTCTCCCGCAACAAAATCATTTACCGTGCCGAAATGCTATGGTATTATACAAAGTTACAGTATCCATGTTTTGGAAAGAAGCAACATGGAAGAATATTTTTTCCGTCGCCGTCATTTCCGGCGGCGACGGTGACCAGGCCATGGCCGGCGATAACGCCGGTGTCGGCCGCATTCGCGAGTGTCGATTAATAAAATGTATTTTCAAGATATTATCAAGGAACTGAACAGTTACTGGGGTGCGGCCGGCTGCGTCGTGCTCCAGCCCTATGACATGGAAGTCGGGGCCGGCACCTTTCACCCGGCCACCCTGCTGCGCGCCCTCGGCCCCGAGCCCTGGAAGGCGGCATACGTGCAACCGTCCCGGCGTCCCACCGACGGCCGCTACGGTGAAAATCCCAACCGACTGCAACATTACTACCAGTACCAGGTCGTGCTCAAACCATCCCCCAAAGAAGTCCAGGAGATGTATCTGGAAAGCCTCAAGCGCTTCGGCCTGAACCTGCTGGAACATGACATCCGCTTTGTCGAAGACGACTGGGAATCGCCCACCCTGGGCGCCTGGGGCCTGGGCTGGGAGGTCTGGCTCGACGGCATGGAAATCACCCAGTTCACCTATTTCCAGCAGGCCGGCTCCATTGACCTCAAACCGATAACGGTCGAGATCACCTACGGGCTTGAGCGCATAGCCATGTATCTCCAGAAGGTTGATTCGGTCTATGATATTGCCTGGAACGAAGATGTGACCTATGGCCAGATCTTTCTTCAGGCGGAAAAAGAATTTTCCGCCTTTAACTTTGAAGAGGCCAATGTCGCGGACCTGGCCGCCGCCTTTGACAACTATGAACGCGACGCGCACAAGCTGGTGGACAAGGGGCTGGTCCTGCCCGGCTATGACTACTGCCTCAAGTGCTCCCACACCTTCAACCTGCTGGACGCCCGCAAGGCTATCAGTGTCTCGGAGCGAACCAGGTATATAGGCCGAATCCGCCAGATTGCCCGGAAGGTTGCCGGCAAGTACCTGGAACAGAGAGAGGAGATGGGGTTTCCCATGCTGGCGGACGCTGGGGAAAAACAGGTGGCGGAACAGGGAGCACGGACATAAAAAAGGTGGCGGAAGTGCATGGGAATCGAACCCACCTGCCAGGCTGTTCACCCGGCACACCGGATTTGAAGTCCGGGAGGGCCACCAGCGCCCTATCCACTTCCGCATCAGGTCAGATAAACTTAATAATTGTTGACTCAAAAAACAACTTTTATATTCTTGATCGGCCCCGGGAGGCGATACCGGGGGCCGATAAAAATTTCGTATCAATCTTTCAGGAGAGGGCCCTGGTGTCCCGTTCGTCCCATGCAGTGTAATCATCTGATCCGCCTTATGAAGGACTGGTATCACCACGTCCAGGAAGAAACAATGGCGCCCGCCCGCATGTTGCAGTTTGTTGACAGGCATATTGCAGACTGCGAGGAATGCAGACAGGATCCCGATCTCGGCCGCGAAATGGAAAAGATCCGGGAAGTATTGCTTCCGGAAACCAAAATCCCCAAATCAAAAAGAGAACTCCAGAGCGCGACTCCCGAGATATCCCCGGAAGGAGACGTAAACGGCAACACGACCCAGAGCGCTGAAGAGCTCAAGAGCGCCTGATTTTCCATAACTCGTCACAATTCCGAGCTAATGAAAACGCAGGGGTATTATTCCCGTGATCAGATACGATTTTCCTCCCGCCTGACAAAACATGACAAAATCTCCCGCTGAAAAGAGCCTGTTTGAACGATTTCTCCATTCCCAGTCTTCCGGCTCCATAGTCCTGCTCCTGGCCGCCCTGACGGCCGTTATCTGGGCAAATTCGCCCTGGGCCGGCACATACTACGCCCTCAGCCACCTGGATATCGGCACCCATTTCGCGGGCCGGCAATACCACCTCACCCTGGACCACTGG
>JAJRTB010000017.1 GCA_024278495.1 Deltaproteobacteria bacterium | reverse complement strand
TAGAATAATTCAGCAGGTCGTACTGGTCCACATTGACACCCAGCAGCAGAACGATCCTCTGGACTATCCACGGAACATCCGGCAAAACACAGCCGATTGCGATCCATTTAAAGTCCACCTCCGGCCACACGGCCCTGCTGATGCCGGTCTGGATGCCGAGATGAACCAGGGTATTGGGCATGATGTGACACTCCCCTTTTCTCTCCAACCCGGCCGTGCGCGTCAACGACCGGCCCGGCCACTGTCGGGCCGCTAACCATGCCGCATCCCGCCGGACAAAACACAGCCGCGCACCTGCGACTGACAGTGGATTCCGAAGCCTGCCTGGAAGGAGCCAGTGAAACTCAAAGGGCTATTATCCGCCAAAAACTCACCATAATCAACCCCAAATACGAGGCTGCCCGGCGTTACAGCAGGTGGATCGGCAAAAAGCTCAAGCCCAGGCTCTACTTCTTCACCACCTGGAAGGGCAAACTGTTTTTTCCCCGCGGTTTTGCCAACCAGGCGGTTCTGCTCTGCGAACAGGTAAGCGGCATCCGTCCCGAAATAATCGACAAACGCCGCAAGCTGCCCCCCATTGACCTGACCTTTCACGGCAAGCTGCGCGGATATCAGCAGGAGGCGGTTGAAGCGGTCACCCGTCACTCCTTTGGCGTCCTGGAAGCCGGAACCGGGTCGGGCAAAACCATCATGGCGCTCAAGATCATTGCCGAGCGGCGCCAGCCGACCCTGATCATCGTCCACAGCAAGGAACTGCTCCACCAGTGGCGTGAGCGGATCAGTGAATTTCTCCGGATCGAGGCGGGCCAGGCCGGAGACGGTAAATTCGCAATCCAGCCGGTCACGGTCGCCATAGTCAACACGGCCCGCAAACACCTGGAAACCCTGCCTGAACAGTTCGGCCAGATTATCGTTGACGAATGCCACCGGGTCCCGGCCAGCCTGTTCACCGACGTGGTCAGCAGCTTTGACAGTTACTACATGCTTGGCCTGTCCGCCACGGCCTTTCGGCGGGAGGACGGCATGACGCAACTGATCTACACTTACATGGGCGACCTGGTCCACACGGTCAACCCCAGGGTGCTTGCCGAAACAGGCGCCGTGGTCAGCCCGGACTTCATCCAGCGCCCCACTGAATTCACCTACGGCTTCCAGGGCGACTATGCCAGGCTGATCAAAGCCCTGGCCGCGGACGAACGGCGCAACCAGCTGATTGCCGATGATATAGCCCGGATCGTGAAAAAGGGGCACGAGGGAACCGTCCTTGTGGTGTCGGACCGGGTAGCCCATTGCGAGGTGCTGCGGACCAGGCTCAAGCTCCGGGGGATTGACAGTGTGCTGCTGACCGGCCGGGTACCGGCTGACCAGCGGGCCCAGATAGTTGAGGACGTGCAGAACGGCAAGGTACGGGTGCTGATCTCCACCCTGCAGTTGATCGGCGAAGGGTTTGACTGTCCCGGCCTCAACACCCTGGTCCTGTCAACACCGATCAAGTTTGAAGGACGCCTGCTCCAGGTTGTCGGCCGCATCATGCGTCCCGCCGAAGGCAAGAAGGCGCGGGTCATCGACTATGTGGATGCCGAAGTCCCTGTTCTGCGCAAATCAGCAGTTGCCCGGCGCCAGGTCTTTGACCGCTGGTAACGATAAACCGGTTCAGTCATCCGCTTCCCCCGCGGGCTTACGCCCCCCGGCGTCCAGCGCCCTGATCTTCTCCTCCAGCTCCTCGCTGAGGGCGACCCGCCCCTCAAGGACGCAACCTCTGCGACCGGGCACACATTCTCCCTTCAGCCTTTTGCAGGCGTCATTATTGATATCGTAGTTCTTGCAGTGAAACGTCATGGAATCGTACTCCCGACATGGTACTTTTTTATTTGTCATCAATCACAGGGTAAAGTGCAAAAACGTATAAACTCCGGCAGAGTACTTTGACACGTTACGGCTTTGATCCGCCGGCTTCGAGGCCTTTTGCGAATTCTGCAAAAGAAACTATCTTGTTCTTTTATCATTTTTCCTGTAGAGTCGGCCATCTTCCGAGTTGTAATTTCGAGTGCGGTTCACCGCGCTCTTTTTGTTTACTGCCGCGTGCCGCCGTTTCCACGGTCCACGGCTCCCGACTCACAACCATTGACAGAACAGCAGTTGACGGGCCTCCCCTGAAAGGGTTGGCGTATTTTTTTACAGCACAGAGAAATTTTATGGACCAGCAGAAAATCAGAAATGTAGCCATTATCGCCCATGTTGACCACGGAAAAACCACCCTGGTGGATCAACTTTTCCGTCACAGCGGCATGTTCCGCGACAACCAGGAGGTTGCCGAACGGCTGATGGACTCCATGGACCTGGAGCGGGAACGCGGCATCACCATTTCCTCGAAAAACGGCTCCTATACCTACAAGGGCTTCCATATAAATATCATTGACACCCCGGGCCATGCCGATTTCGGGGGGCAGGTGGAACGGGTCCTGCGCATGGCCGACGGCGCTGTTCTGCTGGTCGACGCCAAGGAAGGCCCCATGCCCCAGACCTTTTTCGTGGTCAAGAAGGCTCTGGCCGCGAACCTCCCTATCCTGGTGGTCATCAACAAGATCGACAAGCCCGGCGCCCGCTGCGACTGGGTCGTGGACCAGGTCTTTGACCTGCTGGTCCGCTTGAACGCCCCGGAAGAGACTCTCGATTTTCCGGTAGTCTATGCCTCGGCCAAGGAGGGATATGCCTTGAGCGACCCGGAAGAGCCAGTCACCCCCACCACCGGCATGGACGTCATTTCGGAAATGATTGTCAACCATGTCCGGCCGCCGGCGGGTTCCCAGGACAATCCGCTGCAGTTGCAGATCAATACCATTGACTACTCGCCTTATCTGGGCCGGCTCGGTATAGGCAAACTGGTCAACGGCAGGATAAGCATCAACTCAAACGTCGTCGTGGCCCGGCGGGACGGGTCAATCAAGCCGATCAGGATCACCAAGATCTTTGCCTTTCAGGCTGATCAGCAGGTACCGGTCGAATCAGCCGGGACCGGAGAGATAGTCGCGGTCGCAGGCATGGACGATGTCACGGTCGGCGTCACCTTCACGGATCCGGACGATCCGCGTCCCCTGCCCCTCATTGAAATCGACCCCCCCACCATCTCCATGAACTTTGTGCCCAATGACTCGCCCTTTGCCGGTCAGGACGGCAAATTCGTCACCTCCCGTCACCTCGAGGAGCGGCTGAACCGGGAAACCCTGGCCGACGTCGCCCTGCAGGTGGAACAGTTGACCGACAGCGTCGGCTTCCGGGTCTCGGGCCGCGGCGAGCTGCACCTCTCCATCCTCATTGAAAAAATGCGGCGGGAAGGCTATGAATTCCAGGTCACCCGCCCCACTGTCATCATGCGGGAAGAGAACGGCCGGACCGTTGAACCGTACGAAGAGCTGACCGTTGACGTGGATGAACAGTACCAGGGCGTTGTCATCGAGAAACTGGGGGGGCTGAAAGGTATCCTCCTGGACATGGTAGTGGAAAACCAGGTCACCAGGATGAAGTTCAAAGTACCGACCCGGGGCCTGCTCGGCTACCGGTCAGAGTTCATGACCGATACCCGGGGCATGGGCGTCATGAACTACGTTTTTGCCGAATGGGGACCGTATGCGGGTGAAATCCAGAACCGGCAGAACGGGGTCATGGTGGTCAAGGAGAACTGCACCACGGTCGCCTATGCCCTGTTTAACCTGCAGGAACGGGGTCAGCTCTTTCTCGGCCCCGGCATTAACGTCTATAAAGGGCAGATCATCGGCGAAAACAGCCGGCCGGCCGACATGGTGGTCAATCCGGCCAAGGGCAAGAAGTTGTCCAATGTCCGGGCATCCGGCACGGACCAGGCGGTTGTCCTGACACCGCCCCGTGATATGAGCCTGGAAGACTGCATCGCCTATATCAATGATGATGAACTGGTCGAAATTACCCCCAAGGCCATCAGGTTGCGCAAAAGAAACGACGTGCGGATCAAGGTGTAATCAGGTATAGAGAGACGATGAATACCCACCGGGAGGATACGCGTGAAAGAGCTTGCCTTTATCGGGGTCGCCGTGCTGGCGGCAATCATCATGTTTGTGCTCATCTCAAGAAAATCAGGGGATGAATGCGTTCCCTGACTGCTCATGTACGGATCCCTCGGGGCGGGGATCATCGTCTACGTGCTGCTCAAGGCCGTGTTCTGACTCCCGTCGGCAGCCTTCCTGATCGTAACAAGATCACAGGGTAACTCGTCACAGGGTTTGTAACTCTGCGATTGTACCTACCCATGCTTTGTAAACCTTCACAGGGTTTACAACTGTCTGGTTTCACCTGTAAAAAAAACTGTAAATGATCAGCAGCGGGATTTCCGTTCCTTCCACCTGAAGTAATCATCCAGAATCCGGCTGTGGTCAAAGACCAGCGGCGGCAGGGTTTCCCTGGTGAACACCCCTGCCCGGGCCGCATCGTCCGCGCCCACGGGCACGCCCCCGGCCGTGCCGATAAACACGGTTGAAGCAGTATGCTGCCTGGGGTCCCGGTCCGGGTCGGAATAGGTATGAAACTGGCGGATCAGGGTTACGGCAAGCCCGGTCTCCTCAAAAGCCTCGCGCACCGCGGCCTGTTCAAAGGATTCGCCGTAATCAACAAAACCACCGGGCAGGGCCCAGCCCAGAGGCGGGTTCTTGCGCTCAACCAGGACAATGCCGCCGCCGGCCTCAATGATTATATCCACCGTGGGCACGGGGTTTCTGAATGTCTGCAGCACCTTGCCGCATTCAGGGCATTGCAAATCTCTTTCTCCACTCCATACGTCTGTCTCCCCGGCTCAGTCACCGGTTTTCCGATGCGGCCCTTCACGCCGGTCAGGGACATTTGTGTGACACACCGTACACTTATTGATGGTTCCCGCGTATCCCTGTAACCAAATCGACTGCTTATTGTCAATGGGTAACGTACTCGGATACACGGCATGGGTAGTGCCGTGACAGGCCTGGCACATAACGCCGTGAT
>JAJRTB010000251.1 GCA_024278495.1 Deltaproteobacteria bacterium | reverse complement strand
GGGCTCTCATTGAAAAGGATATCGCTGATAACGGTGTGAACACCATAGTAGTCTGCGCCTGCTCGCCGCGGGTCATGCAGAAGGAGTTTGATTTCGGCGAGAATACCATCACCGTGCGCGGCAATCTTCGCGAGCAGGTAGCCTGGGCAGCTGCTGACGTTGCCAGGCCTGCCGGAGAAGGATCCGATGAAGCGGCAGCAGAAACGTCTGATGAGTCTGCCGAGGGTGTTGATGAGTTTGTCCAGGAGATGGGTGAGGACTATGTGCGCATGGCCGTTACCAGGGCCCAGAAGACCGAGCTGCCCGAACCCTACCAGATGGAGACCATCAACAAGTCCATCCTGGTGCTCGGCGGAGGTATTGCCGGACTCACGGCCGCCCTTGAGGCAAGCAAGGCCGGCTATGCCGTAACCGTTGTCGAGAAACTTGATACGATCGGCGGCAAGGCCAATGGCTGGCGCAAGCAGTTTCCCACCAGGTACCCATACGCCGAAATGGAGGAAAACTCCATTTCCACTCTGATTTCGGCTGTTGAGGCTGATTCAAACATTACCATCAAGACGTCCACGGAGGTGGCCCGTATTTCCGGCGCGCCCGGGGATTTTGTCGCCACTTTCAAACAGGCGGGAACCACAAGCGAGTGGGATGCTCCAGCCAAGGTGACCGTGGATGAGCAGGATCTTATCGACAAGGGTGAGATGGAGGATCCCAATGCGGGACTCAAGGTATACACCGAGCGCAATCCGGACGGAGAACAGTTCGGCGCCGTGATCCTGGCCACGGGCTGGCGTCCGGCCGACGTGTCCGAATATGAGCACCTGGGCTACGGCAAGCTGAAAAATGTGGTCACCAATGCCGAGTTCGAGAAACTGGCCAAGGAAGGGAAGGTCCCGGCCAACGTCGCCTTTATCCAGAGCCCCGGCGGCAAGGATGACGACAGGGATTTCCCCTACTGCAACTCAGTCACCTCCATGGTGGCCCTGAAGCAGGCTACGTATGTTCGCGAGGATAATCCGGACGGCAAAGCCTTTGTTCTGTATCAGCATATGCGAACTCCGGGCAATATGGAGCTGTTTTACAAAAACGCCCAGAACAACGACGGTATCTTCCTGACCAAGGCGTCTGTTACCCAGGTGGAGGAACAGGGGTCGGGCCTTGTGGTCAAGGCTGAGGACACCCTGCTTGGTGAAGACCTGAGCCTGGAAGTTGATATGGTCGTTCTGGCTGCCGGCATGGTTCCCACAACTGTTGACGAGCCGACTATTAATCTGGCCTATCGTCAGGGCCCGGCCTTTGCCGACCTGGAACTGTTTGACGGGTATGCTGATTCACATTTTATCTGCTTTCCATACGAAACCCGCCGGACCGGCGTCTATGCCTGCGGCGGTGTGCGCAAGGCCGAGACCATGGAAGAGACCATTGACGATGCCACCGGTGCCGCGCTGAAGGCCATTCAATGTATCGAGTCGGCCAACCGCGGCGTGGCCGTGCATCCCCGCTCCGGTGACCAGACCTATCCGGACTTTTTCTTCCAGCGCTGTACCCAGTGTAAGCGCTGTACCGAGGAGTGTCCCTTCGGGGCGCTGGATGATGATCCGAAAGGCACGCCCCTGCCCAATCCGACCCGCTGTCGTCGCTGCGGTACCTGTATGGGCGCCTGTCCCGAGCGTATCATCGGTTTCGCCGACTACTCCATTGACATGATCGGCTCCATGGTCAAGGCCATTGAGGTTCCTGATGATGATGAGGACAAGCTGCGGATTATTGTTTTTGTCTGTGAGAATGACGCCTATCCCGCCATTGATATGTCTGGCATGCACAGGAACGGCATGAACAAGCTCGTCCGTTTTATACCGGTCCGGTGCCTTGGTTCAATGAACATGGTCTGGATCAAGGATGCCATGTCCTCTGGTATGGATGGTGCGCTCCTGCTTGGCTGCAAGTGGGGGGACGATTACCAGTGCCACTTTGTCAAGGGCAGTGAGATCGCCAACAAGCGGATGGAGAATATCGGTGAGACCCTGGGGACGCTCGGACTTGAGCCTGAGCGGTGTGCCGTTCAGCAGGTTGCCATCTCTGATTACGATAAGATCCCGCAGATGATCGAAGACTTTGTTGAAGAGATCATCGAACTGGGCCCCAATCCGTTCAAAGGCTTCTGACCTGGTGTTGTGAGACCAGCCGCCCGGCCCGGGCCGGGCGGCTGGATTGTATTGAATCGATGGATTGAATTTGTATAATATTTGACGCAACGTCAAACCGGTATTCTGGACAGGAGGAAAAAATGTCAATGAACGTGCAACCCGATCTCGAATTTATAAAAGATATGAAGAGCGCGGGGGGTGACACCTTGAAAAAGTGCTACCAATGTGCCACCTGCTCGGTTGTCTGTCCGCTGTCAGCGGATGACAATCCGTTCCCCAGGCGGGAGATGATCCTGGCCCAGTGGGGCCTGAAGGATAAGCTCATCGGTGACGCCAATGTCATGCTCTGTCATCAGTGCGGCGACTGCACCACCTATTGTCCCCGCGGTGCCAAGCCGGGTGATGTCCTCGGAGCGATCCGGGCCTATGCCTATAAACATTTCGGCTGGCCTTCCGGACTGGCCAAGCTTGCCTCGTCCGGCAAGAATATGCCGCTGCTGATCGGGATACCTGCTGTGATCATTTTTGTGGTCTGGCTCATCTCCGGCGGTATGCATGTTCCGGCGGCTGAGGATTTCGCCAGGTACGGCTATGGACGTTTCTTTGGTCACTGGGATTTCCACCTGCTGGCCAAGAATGTTTTCTTTATTGATCTGATTATTCTTCCTACGGTCGCGCTTGCCCTGTTTGCTTCCTATAAGGGCGTGACGAATATGTGGAAGATGATGGCGGAAAACAGCGGCGTGGGAGAGGCGTTGTACAGACCCTCGGCCGTTCAGTTCGTCAAGGAGTTCCTGTGGCCGTCCCTTGTCGAGATTGTTCAGCATAACAGGTTTCGTGAGTGTACAGCCAATGCCGATCGGGTCCGCGGACATCTGCCGCTGATGCTGGCTTTCATGGCCCTGTTTTTTGTCACGGCCTATTCCGCCTTTACCCAGGACGTGATCGGAATCTTCATACCCTCCATGCACGGTCCCATGTCCATGTGGAACCCGGTTAAGATTCTGCCCAATGTCGGTGCGATACCCATGATTGTCGGCGTCGGCATCCTCTGGGGCAACCGTGCCAGAATGGAAGCAGACGGACAGGCGTCCAGAACGTTTTATGACTGGTTCCTGATCTGGATGATCATGGGCGTGGGGGTGACCGGTCTGGCGGCCGAGTTGCTCAGGCTGATCGGTGTTGCCTCGGTTGGTTATGTTGTCTATTACCTGCACCTGGTTTCGGTCATGATGCTTTTTCTGTACATGCCCTATACCAAGTTCGCCCACCTTGTTTACCGGACATTTGCAATGGCTTTTGAACGCTATCGTGACAGCGCCTACGTCAAGAACCCCCTGGTTGAGGAGGCGAAGTAAAAAATTCTTCCGAGACCTGACAGACTGTTGTCGATCAAGCCGGAGGTCCGCCTCCGGCTTTTCTTGTTTGTCGCTTTCGCAAAAAGACGCGAATTAACAGGATATCCGTTGTAACGTGTCGGGCCCGGCTGGAGCTGACAAGTTTTTACGGACCCATCACTTATTGCTGCCTTCCATCGTCACGGATTCTGGAATACATATATGCCCGACACAGCAGTTGACGACTTTTTGCGATGGTGTTACGTAAAAAAGAGGTTGATTTTTCTTCAGCAAGGGGATATTATTCTTAGATTTCGTGCTGGCGTAGCTCAATTGGCAGAGCAGCTGATTTGTAATCAGCAGGTTGCGGGTTCAAGTCCCATCGCCAGCTCCATGCCGGAAACCGGAGACCAGGGGACAGATGCGGGAGAATCTTTCTGACTTCTGCTTTCTGTGTTCTGGGTTCTGTTTGTGAGTGGAGGGGTTCCCGAGCGGTCAAAGGGAACAGACTGTAAATCTGTCGGCGGAGCCTTCGGAGGTTCGAATCCTCCCCCCTCCACCAGGTACAACCGTGGACGGTACCGGCACTTTTGCCGGATGCCGATAAGAGAGCGGGAATAGCTCAATTGGTAGAGCATCAGCCTTCCAAGCTGAGGGTTGCGGGTTCGAGTCTCGTTTCCCGCTCCACTTCCTCACAACCAGGCGGAGCGCAGGTTGGATTAACAGATGCTGGAATCCAGGGCCCACGTAACTCAGGCGGTAGAGTACTTCCTTGGTAAGGAAGAAGTCACCGGTTCAAGTCCGGTCGTGGGCTCCAGACGTCAGTCGGCGGATGGTGCCGGTTGAGAAGAAATGAACCTTGAGCCAGAGGAGACAAAGAGATGGCAAAGGAAAAATTTGAGCGGACAAAGCCGCATGTCAATGTTGGAACAATCGGTCATATTGATCACGGCAAGACAACGTTGACCGCTGCGATCACCCGTGTTCTTTCGACCAGGGGT
>JAJRTB010000016.1 GCA_024278495.1 Deltaproteobacteria bacterium | reverse complement strand
GCCGGATATTGCCGCCTGTTCAAGGTTGAGCATGAGGCTTTGCAGGGAATGTATGAAACCGGGCAGGACGGATTCAATCTTGTCATCGGACAGAAGGTAGGCTCTCCGCAGGTGCGTTCTGATTATATGTTCGTATGTAACCTCACACATCGTGCCGCCACCGCCTTTTGAGGGTTCCAGGTACCATTTGCAATCATTTTAATGTATAAACCGTATTCGCCCATGATTCAATTCCTTCCTCTTCGTCGTGACCAGGTTCGCCTGGACGGTCCGGGAAGAAACCGGTTCTGGTTTGCAACCGATCACAGGGGTGCCAACTGTGCATTCTCTTGAGCTGCGCACACTCGAAGACATCCTCGACTCAGGCCTTGTCCGCCCCGCCGAGGATACGGTGGTTGTCGCGGTTTCCGGTGGGCCTGATTCCATGGCCTTGCTCCACGTTCTGGCCCGCCTGCGCGGACGCCTTGGAATAGCGCTTACGGCGGTGTATGTTGACCATGGCCTGAGACCGGGAGAAATCGAGGCCGAGCGTCATGTTGTTGAGAAGGCCGCCATGCGCCTGGGGATAGATTTCTCTGCGCGGAGTTGCGCGGTGGACGAATATGCCCGGAGAAATAAGATGTCCCTTGAGCATGCGGCCCGGAACCTGCGTTACCAGGCCCTGAGAGCGGTTGCGGCGGATTACGGCGCGGCCCCGGTGGCGGTGGCCCATACAGCGGATGATCAGGCTGAAGAGATCCTGATCCGGTTGCTTCGGGGCGGCGGCAGAAAGGCATTGTCCGGCATGCGGCTGCGCAGCGATGATATTATCCGCCCCTTTCTGCGCCGCAGCAAGGATGAACTCCTGGCCTATTTGCGGGACAGGAAAATCAGCTTTTTGGTTGATTCATCAAACAGCGATATGCGTTATCTCCGCAACCGGGTCCGGCATATGCTGCTGCCCTTTCTTGAGGAAAATTTTGACAGGGGAGTCCGGCGCTCGCTCTGCAAAACCGCAGACACTCTTGCCGAGGACGAGGCCCTGCTTGAGACGATGACCAGAGCGGCTCTTGAGGAAGTCGTCATCAGCGAAGACGTGCCTGTTGACGGGGAAGGGGGGCGTGTTGTCCTGAGCCGTGCCGCCCTGGTTGACCTGCCCGCGGCCCTGCAGCGCAGGATTGTGGAAGAATTGCTCTGGCGGGTCGGAGGCCGGGCGGCCTACACACATATTCTTGCCGTTCTGGAGGCGGCAGAGCGCGGCCGTACCGGTACGGAACTCCACTTGAGCAGGGGGTTGCGGATCGGCGTTGGCCGGGAGAGCCTGGAAATGGTGTTCCCCTGGGGCAGGGGAGCGTGGCGGGGCAGGTTGTACCGGGATTCCGGCAAGTGACTATCCGGCCGGACCGCGACAATTACTCGTTTTCGCACCTTGACGGTCCGGTCCGAAGGCGTCGTTCGATAATGACGGTGATGATACCGTTCTGATTGTCGGTGCTGAGGATTGACAGGTCATGGCGGCAACCGATTTTATTGAGGGTTTTGGTTATCTCGGAAGCCGTGCCGGCAATACATAGATAGTCCTTTTCCCCAGTCAGCCTTTTCATATACTCTCCCCACAGTACGTAGAGTTTTCTGAAGGTACTGTTGTTACAATCCTGAGTCCGTGAACGCCCCACAGGGCGGCATGGGTGAATCGTTGTGCCGATGATCTCATCCTGCGCTCAGCTGTGCCTGTGATGTGTTACCGTTACTGGATTATTCAGTATTAGGATGATATACGAATGAGGTCAAGACATATTTCTGTAACTCGTCACAGGGTTTGTAACTCTGCTGTTTTACCTGCTCACTTACATATTTCTTGGCGCCGGGCCCCCGGAGGAGCGTCCGCATATATCTGATTCCGGTCATTGTTCTTTTTGGGCAGCCCCGTGAATGATCTCAAAGATGGTATGGGGATCACTGCCGCTCTGCGCAGCCAGCTCTTTAACGGTCTCCTCAAGGTCCGTGCCGATATTATTCTTTTTCAGGGCCCGGGTGATGTCCGGGATATGCAGTTTGTATTCCGCGCAGACCTCGGCAAGGGTTTTCCGGCCAAAACCGGGTGGCGGCTCACTCGGAAAGGATGCCCCCTCCTTGTTGACGGTCGCCGGTTTCATGATGTCAAACAGGGACTGGGGGGTGATGTTGTTTGCCCGGGCAATATCTATGATTTTTTCCTTGTCGGAGGCAAATTTGATATTGTTGTCCCTGAGGAGCTTTGTTGCCTGTTCCAGGTCAAGGTCAACCCGCCTGGCAAAGGATTTGAGCGACGACAGCTCGGCATGGCCGTAGGGCGGTTCACCATATTTGGCATTGGCCCGGTCCGTGATGGCCTCGCCGATATTGACAACGGTGCTGAAGGGGGGCACCTCGAGGTAGGTGCCGAGACAGACCAGCAGGGTCACCAGAACAGAGATGTTGAAGGCCGGGGTGAACAGGGTCGGCTTTTTCAGCCTGTTTTTGAGGTACGCGGTAATGGCGTTGAAGTTGTAATAGACGTGCAGACAGACCGCCAGCAGGAAGAGAACCCCCGAGTTCAGGTGCTGGGCGCCCCACTGGGCCTTGCTCAGACCCCACAGGGACCAGCCGGACCAGTAGGCCACCCGGCCGCTGGGTTCGATGTAGAGGACAACACTGGTGAGCATCAGCACCAGGAAGGAGACAAGCAGGGTGAGCGAGGTGATTTTGCGCAGGTTCACGGTGTGCACCTTTGTTTGATTGCGTGTAAAGGTAGAAGTTCCAGGATGTTACCAGGTGCGTCCAGTAAAAAAAGCATGGTGGAAAGGACGGGCAGCAGGGTACCACACGGGATGCAGAAAAAGAAGAGGAAAATTGGCGTTTACGCGGTTGGCCCGACCTTGTCGATCCGGACCGCGCAGACCTTTGCCTCGGCTATCTTGCAGATGGGATCCAGGGCGTTATTGGTCAGAAGGTTGGCTGCCGCTTCCCGGTAATGGAAGGGGATGAAAACCACCCCGGGACCTACCCGGTCCCCGACCCGTGCGATCAGCGATATGGTCCCCCGGCGGGACGTGACCGTTACCGGATCTTCATCCAGGATCTCCAGGAGCGCCGCGTCCCTGTGATTGATTTCAATAAAGGGACAGGGGGCCACCGTTTCAAGGGCTTTTGACCTGCGGGTCATGGAGCCGGTATGGTACTGGAAGAGGATGCGGCCGGTGGTCAGAACATAGGGATAGTCCGAGTCAACAAGCTCGTCGGATTCCGTTGGCGTGATACTCCTGAAGGCGGGCCTGCCCACTGGAAAGGAATCCCTGAACAGGTATGGCGTGCCGGGATGTCCCTGGCTTGGGCAGGGCCACTGGATACCGCCGTTTTTCAATCGCTGGTAGGTCATGCCGCGGATACCTGGCCAGAGCAGTCCGGCCTCCAGAAAGGCCTGTTCCGGGGTCATGATGGTCTGCTTGGCATCGTTGTCTTCCGGCACCTTGTATCCCAGGGCACGGATCGATTCAAAGACATGGTTGAAGCCCATCCGCGCCGTCAGGTTGCCCAGGATCCACAGGTCGTCCTTGGCCCGGCCCGGGGTTGACAGGGCCTTCCTGACCATTTGGACCCGGCGTTCGCTGTTGGTGAAAGTGCCGTCCTTTTCCGCGAATGATGCGGCCGGCAGAACCACGTCGGCCAGTTCCGCGGTCTCGGTCAGGAAGATGTCCTGGACGACCAGGAAATCGAGTTTCCGGAAGGCCTCGAGGGTATGGGTGGTATTGGGGTCGCTCATGGCCGGATTCTCGCCCATGACGTACAGACCCTTCAGGGACCCGGCGAGCATGGCCTCGATCATTTCGGAAGCGGTCAACCCGATCTTGTCCGGAAGGCGGGTGCCCCAGACCTCCTCGAACCGCTCTCTGACCTCCGGGTCAGTCAAGCTCTGATAACCGGGAAAGACATTGGGAGAACAACCCATGTCGCAGCAGCCCTGGACATTGTTCTGACCCCGGAGCGGATTGACCCCGGTTGCCTCCCGCCCGATGTTACCGGTCAGAAGAGCCAGGTTGGCCAGAGAAATAACATTGTCGGTGCCCATGGAGTGCTGGGTAATCCCCATGGTGTAATAGATTCCCGCGCGGCCGGCCGTGGCGTAGATCCGCGCCGCCTCGATTATGTCCCGGGCCGGCACGCCGGTTATCTTTTCCCCGTATTCGGGCGTGAAGTTCTCGAGATTTTTTTGAAATGTCTCAAAATCAGTGGTGCGTGCCTCGATAAACTCCCTGTCCTCCAGCCCCTCCCTGACAATCACGTGCATAATGGTGTTGAGCAGGGTGATGTCGGTGCCGGGCCGATGCCTGAGGTGCAGGTGGGCGAACTTGACCAGGGGAATTGTGCGGGGATCGGCCACGATCAGCTTTGCCCCGTTTCGGACCGCCTGTTTCATGCGCAGGGCGATGATCGGGTGGTTTTCGGTGGTGTTTGAGCCGATGACAAACAGGGCGTCGGTCCGTTCGATCTCGGCAACCGAGTTGCTCATGGCGCCCGAGCCGAACACGGTGGCCAGACCGGCCACGGTGGCGCTGTGTCAGTAGCGGGCGCAATGGTCAATGTTGTTGGTGCCGATCACTGCGCGGAAGAATTTCTGAAAGACGTAATTTTCTTCGTTGGTGCAGCGGGCCGAGGCCAGACCGCCCAGGGCGTCAGGGCCGGATTCTTCCTTGATCCTGGTGAATTGCCCGGCAATCAGGTCAAAGGCGTCTTCCCAGGCGGCCGGTTCCAGGTTGCCGCCTTTTTTGCGGCGGATAAGCGGGGTCTTGAGCCGGTCCGGATGGTTGATGAACTCGTAGCCGAACCGGCCCTTGGCGCAGAGCCAGCCCCGGTTGTGGGTGTCGGGCCGGGAGGTGATGCGCACCACCCGGTCCCGCACCGTGTGCAGGGTGATGTTGCAGCCGCAGCCGCAGTAGGAGCAGACCGTATCGGTCATCTTCACGTCCTTCTGCCGTGCCTCGCCGGCCCATACCTTGCCGGTCAGGGCGCCGGTGGGACAGACCGCCACGCACTGGCCGCAGAACTCGCAGTCCAGGTCCTTTTCAAAGGGCGGGGTGACCCTGGCGTTGAAGCCCCGGAAGGCGAAATCAATGGCATTGACGCCCTGGACCTCGTCGCAGACCCGGACGCAGAGGCCGCAGAGGATGCACTTGTTCATCTCCCGCTTGATAAAGGGATTGGCGTCAACCCGGTCATGGTCGCGCATCTCGCCGGTAAACCGGTTGAGCCGCAGTTTATAGAAATATGCCTGTTCCTGAAGGGTGCAGTCTCCGGCCCGGGCGCAGACCATGCAGTCATTGGGATGATCGGAAAGAAGCAGTTCAATAATTGTGCGCCTGAGTCGATAGAGCCGCTCGCTGGTCGTTGTCACCACCATGCCACCGATGGCGGGGGTGGTGCAGGCTGTGACCGGCCTGGCCATTCCCCTGATCTCGACAATACAGAGTCGGCAGCCGCCAAAGGGTTTGAGCCGGGGATCATGGCAGAGGGTCGGAATGTCGATCTCCAGGATCCGGGCGGCCTCAAGCACGCTGGTGCCCTCGAATACGCTGACTTCCCGGCCGTCAATGGTCAGACTGATCATGGCTACTCCTTCAAAACAGCCTTGAACTTGCACACGTCATAGCAGGCCCCGCACTTGACGCAGGACGAAGTGTCGATATGGTGCGGCGCCTTGGGTTTGCCGTCGGCCGCGCCGGTGGGACATGCCTTCCTGCACATGCCGCAGCCCACGCAGAGATCTTCCCGGATAAAAAAGGTAAGCAGCTTGCGGCAGACCTTGGCCGGGCAGTGTTTGTCGTGGATATGGGCTTCGTACTCGTGCCGGAAATACCTGATGGTGCTGAGCACCGGATTGGGGGCGGACATGCCCAGTCCGCAGAGGCTGGTGTCCCTGACGTCGCCTGCCAGGTCTTCCAGCAGTTCGATATCGCCCTTGCGGCCCTCGCCCTCGGTAATCCGGGTCAGAATTTCCAGCAGCCGCTTGGTGCCGAGCCGGCAGGGGGTGCATTTGCCGCAGGACTCGGCCTGGGTGAACTCAAGAAAGAAGCGGGCGATGTTGACCATGCAGTCGGACTCGTCGAGCACCACCATGCCGCCGGAGCCCATCATGGAACCGACCGCCAGCAGGTTGTCATAGTCCATGGCAAGGTCAATATGCTGCTGCGGAATACAGCCGCCGGACGGGCCGCCGGTCTGCACCGCCTTGAGCAGCCTGCCGCCCTCGATGCCGCCGCCGATATCAAAGATAATATCGCGCAGGGAAATGCCCATGGGCACCTCAATCAGCCCGGTGTTGCGGATCTTGCCGGTCAGGGCGAAGACCTTGGTGCCCTTTGATTTCTCGCTGCCGATCCCCGCGTACCAGTCGGCTCCGTTGTTGATGATCGGGGGCAGGTTGGCCCAGGTCTCAACATTGTTGATGATGGTCGGCTTGCCCCAGAGCCCCTTATCGGCAGGGTAGGGCGGCTTGGCCCGGGGCATGCCCCGCTCGCCCTCAATGGAGGCGATAAGGGCGGTTTCCTCGCCGCAGACAAAGGCGCCGGCGCCGAGTTTGATCTTGATATCAAAGGAAAAACCTGAATTCAGGATATCCGGCCCGAGAAAACCTTTGGCTCTCGCCTGGTCAAGGGCAAGCCTGAGCCGGTCCACGGCCAGGGGATATTCGGCCCGGATATAGACATATCCCGAGTCCGAGCCGACGGCATAGGCGCCGATCAGCATGCCCTCTATTACCGAGTGGGGGTTACCCTCGATGACCGAGCGGTCCATGAACGCGCCGGGATCGCCCTCATCGGCGTTACAGATGATGTAGCGGCGATCGGCCTCGTTTGCGGCGCATAACTCCCATTTCTGCCCGGTGGGGAAACCGGCCCCGCCGCGGCCGCGCAGACCGGATCTCCTGACCTCGTCAATGACCTCGGCCGGTGTCCTGCTTTCAAGGACCTCGGTGATTGCCCTATACCCTCCGGCATCGATATAGGCCTCGATGTCTTCCGGATCGATAGTGCCGCAGTCAGCCAGGACGATTTTCTTCTGCAGGTCGTGGAACCGGTGATACTCGTCGCTGACCATCCAGTCGGCAACCGGTTCGCCGCCGATGATGTGTTCGGATACCAGGCGCTTGACCATATCCGGCCTGATGTACTGGTAGGTGGTCCGCTCATCGTCAATGGTGATGTCCACCAGAACGTCCCGGGCGCAGAAACCGCGACAGCCGACCTGGTGGACGGCGCATTTTTCCAGAACCCGGCCTTCTACGCTGTTTCGGGAAAGTTCTTCGCGGAACGCGGCCAGGACCTCGTCGGCCCCGCCGGCAATGCCGCCGGTGCCCATGCAGACGTTGACCGTCACCCCTTTAGGCATCGGTCCGCTCCCTGCATTTTTTGAGTTCCCGGGCCATCTTTTCCGGCGACATCCTGCCGTGCACCTTCTGATTGACCACCACTACCGGCGCTATGCTGCAGGCGCCGATACAGTTGACCTTTTCCAGGGTAAAGAGTTTGTCCCTGGTGGTATCCTGGTCCTCTTTCAGTCTCAACTCGTCGTGGATTCGCGAAATGATCCGCTGGGCGCCCTTGACGTGGCAGACCGTGCCGCAGCAGGCCGTGATGATGTTGGCGCCGCGTGGTCTGGTGTGGAACTGGGTGTAGAAGGTGACAATGCCGAAGAACATGCTGGGCGCGATGCCGGTCATCCGGGCAATGGAGTTGATCGCTTCTTCGGGGATATAGCCGAACTCGGCCTGGATATCCTGAAGGATGGAAATCGCATTCCCATCCTCGTCAACATACCTGCGGTAGACCGTCTCAAGTTTTCCTGAGAAAGCAGCTTCCATGCAAAGGCTCCCTGAATGGCACGTTTTCCTGTTTCCTGTAAGCCCTTATATCACATTGTTGCATCGGAAGTTAAGGATTCATTCCTGTGTTCAGCGTTTTTTTCAATACTTGCCCGGGGGGGCGATGAAAAATAGGGTTGTTTCCGATTCCCTCCTCGCATACACTGTAAATGGTATAAAAAATCAACATTTCTATTCGTGAAACTGTAGATGACGACATCCTGCTCCATTACCTTCCAGCCATCCGGCCGTACCGTGCTGGTGGCGCCCGGGACCGTTGTTATCCGGGCGGCCCGCCGGGCCGGACTGCACATCAACGCCTCCTGCGGAGGCACCGGGGTCTGCGGCAAGTGCCGGATTCGGGTCGAGGAGGGTAGCGTTGAAGGCGGGCTTTCCGAGCGGATCAAGCCTGAGGACGCGGATCAGGGCATCCGCCAGGCCTGTACCGCCGGGATCACCGGCGACGTTGTAATTCGTATCCTGGAAGCCGGCGCTTTGAAGTCGGGGCAGCTGGGTACCGAGGTTCCGGAACGGCACCGGGCCGCCCTCCACGTCTTTGATATTGACGAGCTGAAGGAGGAGGGGATATTTATCCCGCCGGTGGAAAAGTTTTTCCTGGAGCTTCCCGTGCCCGACCACAACGACCGCCAGGCCGACGCAGGTCGTCTGCTCCGGGCCATGGATGAGCAGTACGGCGAGCGGCATATTCATATCAGCCTGTATATGATGCGCCAACTGCGCCGGGTCTTCCGGGAGGACAACTTCCGGGTGACCGCCACCCTGGCCCGGCCGGTCAACAAACGGTTCCGTTCCATGCTCCAGCATATCCAGGCCGGCAACTGGTCCAGGCGCAACTACGGCCTGGCAGTGGATATCGGCACCACCACGGTGTATGGCCAGCTTATTGACAAGCAAACCGGCAAAATCATTGCCGAGGCCGGCGACTATAACCGCCAGATCAGCTACGGCGAAGATGTGATTACCCGGATGATCTTTGCCGAAAAGGACGACGGCCTGGACAAGATGCACGCCATGGCGGCCGAGAGTGTCAACAATGTGATTGACTGCGTTCTCCAGGGTCGGGACATCGATCGCGACGAAATCACCTCCATCACCCTGGCCGGCAACACGGCCATGACTCACCTTTTTCTCAAGCTGGAGCCCCACAATATCCGGCGGGCGCCTTATGTGCCGGTGTCCACCATGTTCCCGCCGATCCGGGTGACCGATATCGGCATTGACCTGGGCGGCCACTGCATGGCGCTCTTCTATCCGGCCGTGTCCAGCTATGTGGGCGGCGACATCGTGGCCGGGATCATGGGGTCGGGCATGTACCGGACCGACAAGATAACGCTTTTTATCGACATAGGCACGAACGCCGAGATCGTGGTGGGCAACCGGGAATGGCTGGCCTGCGCAGCCTGTTCGGCCGGGCCCGCCTTTGAAGGCGGCGGCATCCGGCACGGCATGCGGGCCGGGGCCGGGGCCATTGACGACTTCAGCCTGGACCCGGTGACCCTGGAGCCGATGATCATGACCATCCAGGCCAAACCGCCGGTGGGGATCTGCGGTTCGGGCCTGCTGATTCTGATCGCCACCCTGTACGAGTGCGGCGTGATCGACCAGAGCGGTCATTACAATCGCGACCTGGACACCGGGCGCATCCGCGAGGGCAGAAGCGGCTTTGAGTATGTCCTGGTCCGGGCCGGGGATTCAGGCATAGATACCGATATTGTGTTGACCGAGGTCGATATCGACAACTTTATCCGGGCCAAGGGCGCCATCTACTCGGGCCTGACCACCCTGCTGCACGAGGTGGGGCTGAGCGTGGCCGATATTGAGCAGGTCATCCTGGCCGGGGCCTTTGGTTCCTACATCGACCTGGACAGCGCCATGACCGTGGGGTTGCTGCCCGAGATCGATCCGGAAAAGTGCCTGTACGTGGGCAACGGCTCGCTCATGGGCTGCCGCATGAGCGAGCTGAGCAACCATATCCGCCGCGACGTGGTCAGGACCATGCAGATGATGACCAGCTTCGAGTTGTCCGAAGTGCCGTCCTATACCGACAACTACGTCGCCTCCCTCTTCCTGCCCCACACCGATGGTTCGCTTTTCCCCCGGGCCCAACAGCGGCGCCGCAACCTGGAAGAGCTGCGCAGGCAGGAAAAGGCCGGTTGACCCTTGCAGCAGGTATCTGATCATGGGGGTAATAACCCTGCGTTTTTATTACCTCGGAATTGTAACTCGGCCCAGGTGCCGCAGATTCGTGCAGGCGTACTTGGCCGCTATAGACGACTATGCGGGCAAGTACGCCTGTGCGCAGATGCGGTGCCTGTGACGGGTTACTGCAGCAGTGCCTACAGGCGGCCACCTGTAAACGCGGGTATAAACATGGGCCAGGGAAACCTGCTGCACTGCATCTGGGAAATATCAAGCAGCCAGGGCGTGTAGTCCACGCTGCCGCCGCCGGGGTCAATCTTGTTGCAGGAAGTGCAGGCGGCAGGGCCTGCCGCGTCACCCCACCAGTTTTTTTCCGCTGAAACCACTGCTGTCCTGCCGCCGGTAATCATCAACCCCTTGCCGTTGCCGACGAAGGCATTGTGCGTTGCAGTAAACGGTTCATTTGAGCTTATAGCCAGGCCTGCTATGGCGTTATGTTCCACGATATTGCACCGGAGACCGGCGGCCTTCACATTGTTCCCCAGGATGATGCCATATTGGAATCCGTTCACGCTGTTGCCGGAAAGATTTTTTTTGCCAAATGCGACACCGGGAGCTGGAATATCTGCAACAAGTAAAATGCCGCCCGCGGATGATGGCGTTCCGCTGATACTGTTGTCGTCAATGCTGACAGCGCCGATAGCAAGGGACGCGATACCCGGGTTATTGTTTTGTGCCTGGTAATAAGCATACAATCCGTTCTGGCTGACGTCGGTTATGGTGTTGCCGTTAATATCGAGTTTTCCAACCGTTACCGAAGCGCCGCTGTCCGTATTCACCCCTGCCAACATTACATAAGTTCCCATACCTACGGTGTGCAGGTTGTTGTCGGAAATGTTGGTATCACCAACCGACACCTGGCCCGCGCCGACATTTGAGGAGCCGATACCGGAATAAAGAACATAAACTGCCAAACTACCGGCATCAGAGATTGTGTTGTCGGTAATACTGATATCCTCGACAGTTATCGAAACAGGGCCCTGGTTGTTCGTGCCGACACTGCTGTTGCTGACAGTGATACCGCCTGACAAGCCGGCAGCAGTTGCCGCCTGGATGGTGTTCTGATAAATGCGCACCGATCCCTTGCTCAGCGAGGCCTTGTCCTGCATGTTGGTACCGGCGCCGACAAACTGATACATAATCCCGTCGTTAGATGTTGTCATCGTATTGTTGCCGACAGCGAGCGGTTTGACAGAGACCGAAGCGTTGCCCGACAGACCGGCGGCTATGTTGGATTGTGTTATGGATAACGCGGTATCATTTGCAGATGTGAAGGTATTGTTCGTTATGGTGACGCCCTGAACCTGTAATACACTGTCATCATGCATATTGCTTCCGCATGAGATATAATTGAGGGTGCATGCCGCACCATCAGAAAGCACAGTGTTACCGGTAATGGACAAGGCGCCAAGGGTGAGCGTTGACCGACCGTATATTGTCACTGCAGCGCTGTTTTGAATGTGTATTCCAGGGCCTGTTACGCTGGTCAGGGTATTGCCGCTGATACTGGTCGCGCCGACGGTGACCGTTGCAGAATCATTCCAGTACTGTTGACCGATGCTACTGGCCAGGGTACCGCCGTGAAACAGCGCCAGATCGTCAACCACGATATCGTTATTGGTCACTGTCACCGCCGGCAAGTTCACCCTGGATTGGTCTTTGATCTGGGTGACTGTGCTCATGGAGATGTAAATACCCTTGCAGCCGGGGTTGGCAATGGTATCGCTGTTGATGGTGTTGGCATGCGTGGTCAGGTCGCCAAAAGAAAGCGCTGAACGTCCTGTGATATTGTAAGCGACCTGGGCCCCGAGCCAGACTGCTTCCGCCGCCTGGTTGGTGAACCTGTTGCCGCTGATAAGAACACCGCCGGTCGTCAGTCGTGAGTCTCTGAATCCCGTGTACGTGGCGGTCTCCAGGAATATACCATAATCCCCACCCGTGAAGGTGTTGTTGCTGACGGTAAACCTGCCCACCGTGGCGGTTCCGTCAACCAGGGCGGTAAGATTGAAGTTGCTGATTGTTACTGCTTTCCCGCCGGCAACGGAAAAGGTATTTCCCGTGACCGACATGTTGCCGATGGTCGCGGTCAGGTTTGCGGTAACGCCGTCAAACTGTTGGAGAATCTCCACTTCAACGCCACTGGTAGATGTCCGGAAAGTGTTACCGCTGATGACCATATCGCCGTAATGCACGTTACTGTTGATTCCCGTGTCAGAACGGATAAAGGTGACACCCCGGGTGACGGTACTTGCAAAAACATTGTCCGCAACAGTAAAGCCGCCTCTGGAAAAGGCCGCGCCTGTTGCGGCATTCCTGAAGGTGAACCCGGACACCCTGTACCCCGTACCGTTAAAGCGCAGGGCTGTCGAAGATGTATCAATAATGACCGACGCGGCCCCGGCGCCGATTACGTGTATGTTGTTTCCGTTGAATACGATGGGAAACGTCTCACCGTTGGCTGTGCCATAGGTTCCGGCGGCAACCATCAGCACGTCCGGTTCCGCAGCCGTGCCCCCGGAAATGACTGCTGTCGCATGGGTGATGGTCTTCCACGGGGCAGAGGCGCTCAGGCCGTTGTTGGCGTCATTGCCGCCATCATCAACATAATAGGTAGTCGCCCCTGCCAGTACCGGCAACAGCAGTACGGATAACATCCATGCCGTCCACAGAGCCCTGCTTTTCAGAATTCTCATGACATCTCCATAATATTTTGTCGTTATTGCATAGATTGGACCGTATTTTAATTTTATCACGTATGAATTTTTTGTCAAAAATGATGAAATGACAGAAAGGCTGTAACAACGGCCGGGTTCAATGAAAACTCAATAAGCTGCACGCTGGTTCGTCGCTTCCTCTGCCTTTTGTGAACCTGGCAAAATAAATCAGAAAAAAACAGGGGGGTAGTCACTATATGATAGACCCCCTCTGGTACAATACAGAAAAACAGGGTGCCGATTCACTTTTCTTTGGTGAACGAAAAGTGTTGTAATATAATGAAAGAATATTGAAGATTAAGACTCGGGGGGAGTTATGAAACGGAAAGTCGACTGGCAGAAGATGGACTATACCGACAGGTGCCTGATCCGCGAGGAATGCCGGAGCCATAAGTGCGAATGGCAGGTTGTCCGAAAGGGCAAGGCCTGTAACGAGGAGTTCAAAGTCTGCCCGGAATGCGGCTCAGATACCGACAAGGTCCTCTGGTTCGGCGGCCTGCTGGTCCGCTACAACCGGGTCAAGGACAATTTCGATTTCCTGGATCCCG
>JAJRTB010000015.1 GCA_024278495.1 Deltaproteobacteria bacterium | reverse complement strand
AGTGGCGTGCCGCATTCGAAGAGCGGGACCCCATGCTGCGCTGTGCGGAATGCAGGCACGGCGACGTTGAAATTCTTGATTGAGCCGGGTCGGCCAGCCGGCCCGGGTTGCATCGTTTCGCCGGGATTGTCTGCCTCCCCGCTATCCATCGCCTGATTTGTTTTCCACGATGACGAGAGCCGGTTTTGCCGGGACAGCAGGCTGTGTGGCCGCCATAACGGTGTTGATAGCTCTCTGCTACGGCAACACCCTGCACGCCCCCTTTCTGTTTGACGACTATGACAATATCGTTCAGAACGGTTATGTCAGGATAGACGCTCTCTCCTACAAAGCCCTGGCCGACGCCGCCTTTAAGAGCCCTTCCTCGTCCCGGCCCGTGGCCAACCTGAGCTTTGCCCTGAACTACCTGGTCCACGGCTACCGGCTACCGGGATGGCACATTGTCAATATTGCCATTCATACCGTCACCGCTCTCCTTCTTTTCTGGATACTCAGGGATACCTTTTCCATATTTTTTAAGGCACGGGGGAACGGCGTCACCGCGGCCGCGTGTATCTCTACCTTGCTCTGGGCCTTGAACCCCCTTGATACGCAGTCCGTGACGTATATCGTTCAGCGCATGAACTCCATGGCGGCGATGTTCTATATGCTTGCTCTCCTGAGTTATATCAGGGCCAGATTGTCTCCTGTCGCAAAGGGCAGGTTTTTCTGGGGGATATTGGGTCTGGGGGCTGGAATCCTGGCCCTGGGGAGCAAGGAAGTTTCCGTTACCCTGCCCGTGGCGATTTTCCTCTATGAGTGGTTTTTCTTCCAGGATCTTGATGCCGGCTGGTTCAGGAAGAAGCTGCCCCTGATCGCCGTGGCCGTGGTTCTGGCGGTGGGTGGGATATATCTGAAAGGCTGGTTTTCCACAATTCTCAACTATTCTGCGCGGGATTTCACCCTTGCGGAGCGTCTGTTGACGGAAACCAGGGTCGTCTGGCTGTATCTCGGCCTGATTCTCCTTCCGTGGCCCGGGTTTTTGAACCTTGACTACGATTACCAGGTTTCGACCGGCATCCTTCAGCCTCCCGTTACCCTGGTCGCGATTGTCGGCCTGGTCATCCTCGCCGCCGCAATTTTTCTGCTTGCCGGAAGAAACCGCTTTGCCGCATTTGCCGGCGCATGGTTTTTGCTTAACCTCGTAATAGAATCCTCGATCATTCCCCTGGAGCTTGTGTACGAACATAGAACCTATCTGCCCTCCATGTTCCTTTGGCCTGCGCTGGTTGCCGTGGCCATGGGCCTGTCCGGCCGGCGGAAAATGGCCGCTGCGCTGGCTGGTATACTTGTAACCGTGACGTTCGCGGTCTGGACCTCTCAGCGCAACTATACCTGGTCTGACGAGGTTCGTCTTAATCGGGATATAGTGAAGAAAAGTCCCCGCGACGCCCGGACCCGCACTAATCTCGGGCGTGCTTTGATCTATTCAGGAGATTCAGGTGACGCAGAGCAGGGACTCGTTGAACTCAATACAGCCATATCCCTTGATCCGACCTATCCGTTTTCCTATCTTAACCGTGGCGGGTACTACCTTGACAGAAAGATGTACGACTCCGCCATAAAGGATTTCCAGACAGTTCTCTCTCTTATGCCCAACTATACAAAGGCCTGGTACTTTCTCTGCAAGGCCTACTTTGGCAAGAGAGACTATCAGGCAGTGATAGGCGTCGCCCGGCGGGCTTTGGCGGTTCCGGCATTTTACCGGGAGGTCTTGGAGTATCTCGCTGTGGCGAGTTCCCTTACCGGTGACCTGCAAACGGCTGTTACCTGTTACAGGGAGTTGCTTGGTACCGCTCCGAAAGACGCCCGGCTTCATTTCAACCTGGGACGTGTCCTGGAAAAGGGCGGCCAGAGGCAGGCCGCTCTCGGAGAATACGAAAAAGCCTTGTCTCTGGCCGCTTCAGAAGCCGACAGGAAAAGAATCTACAGGGCAATCGCCACTGTCAGGAAAGAGATATGATCTCACGGCAGCACCTTTTTTGATGCCGGGCTTGAATTCGCAGACCCAGCCGTCCTCATGCCGGATTGTATAATATACACGCCCGACAGGGTTTGTCTCACGTTTCGGACCGCAGCCGCACCTCCAGGGTCTGATCAGCGTAGCTGACCGTGTCGCCGTTCATGATTTTCCTGCGCTTTCTGGTCTCGACAGCGCCGTTGACCCGGACCAGTCCCCCGCTGATAACGAATTTCGCTTCACCGCCGCTCTGCACCAGGTTCTCGGTCTTGAGCAGTTGGCACAGCTCAATGGGTTGGCGCCGGATCTCCGCGATCTGCCGGGTTTTGTCCTGGTTTTTCTTTTGATCAGGCATTGCCGCCAGCTCCCGCGTCACCACTCCGGTCCGCGCCGCCCGTGAGGCGAAAATCATAGCCGGTCGGGTTCTGGAATATTCTGAGATTAAACAGCGGCAGGGCTGCCAGCAGGTGATCAAAGATATCCGCCTGGATGGCCTCGTAGTTGGCCCAGACCTTGTCACTGCTGAAGACGTAGATTTCAATGGGCAGCCCCTCTGGTCCCGGCGGCAGGTGGCGGACCAGAAAGGTCATCTCCCGGTTGATTTGCGGGTGATTCTTCAGGTAGGCGATAATGTAGGACCGGAAGATGCCGACATTGGTCTGCCGGCGGCCGTTGATGAGCACTTCGGTATCATGGTAGCCGTGTTCCCGGTTCCAGGCCTCGATCTCTTCCTGCCGCCTGCTGACATAGTCGCTGATCAGGGCAAACCTGCCAAAGGCGGCCAGTTCTTCGTCCCCGGCAAAGTGGATGGAGTTGATGTCGATGTTTATTGCCCGTTTGATCCGGCGGCCGCCGGATTCGCTCATGCCCCGCCAGTTCTTGAAGGAGTTGGCGATCAGGGTATAGGTGGGAATGGTTGT
>JAJRTB010000250.1 GCA_024278495.1 Deltaproteobacteria bacterium | reverse complement strand
CTCAATCATCCGCGGCCTGCCCTATGACCGAAACCGGACCACCATGGCAACCTTTGCCATGTGCCCGGACTGCCGCAAAGAATATACCGACCCGCGCGACCGGCGCTTCCACGCCCAGCCCAACTGCTGCCCGGCCTGCGGCCCGGCCCTGACCTGGCTGGACCGACGCGGAACGCCGGTCACGACCGATAATCCGGTCAGGGCTGCGACCCGGGCCCTCCGCGGGGGAAAGATTCTGGCCGTCAAGGGGCTGGGCGGTTTTCACCTGGCCCTGGATGCGTCCTCCGCCGAGGCCGTCACCCTGCTGCGGCATCGCAAAAAGAGACCGGCCAAGCCCCTGGCCGTGATGGTTCAGGACCTGGAAACGGCCCGGCAGCTCTTCGATCCCGGCCCGGCCGAAGAAGGACTGTTGCGCTCTGCCGGGGCCCCCATCGTCCTGGTGCGCCGCAAAAGCGACTCTCCCCTGGCCGAGGCCCTGGCTCCGGGAACAAACCAGATCGGGGTCATGCTGCCCTACACGCCCCTGCACCTGCTGCTCCTGCGTGAACCAGACTGTCCGCAATGCCTGGTCATGACCAGCGGCAATCCGGCCGGGGAGCCGCTCTGCCGGGAAAATAACGAGGCCGTGGCACGCCTGGCCGGATTTTGCGACTTCTTCCTGCTCCATGACCGGGATATCCATACCCGGCTGGACGACTCCGTGGTCCGGCTCATCAACAAACGCCCCTGTTTCCTGCGCCGGGCCCGCGGCTACGCCCCGGCACCGATCCAACTGCGCCCCCCCCTGCCGTCCGGCCTTGCTGTGGGCGCGGAACTGAAAAACACCTTCTGCCTGACCCGGGGCAGCGAGGCCTTTGTCAGCCAGCATATCGGTGACCTGGATGATCCGGCCACCCTCTCTTTTTTCGAAGAGAGCCTGAACCGGCTCAAAACGCTGCTGGAAATCGAGCCCTGTTTTGTGGCCGCCGACCTGCACCCCGACTACCTCTCCAGCCGCTTTGCCCGCCGACTGGACCTGCCCCTGGTCGAGGTGCAGCATCACTGGGCCCACGCCGCTTCGGTCATGGCCGAGCACGGGCTGAACGAAACCCTGGCAATCGTCCTGGACGGCGCCGGCCTGGGGAGCGACAACACCATCTGGGGCGGCGAAGTCCTGCACTGCACGTATAAAAAATTCAAGCGGCTCGGCCGAATCTCCCCCCTGCCCCTGCCCGGCGGTGACCGGGCGGCCCGCCAGCCCTGGCGCATGGCCCTGGCCGCCCTGGCCGTGACCGGGCAGGACGGGCCCGCAACCGGGCGGCACCTGGCCGGCATCGATGAAAACGATGCCCACGTTATCCGGCAGATGATCGCAAAAGGGGTCAACAGCCCTCCGACTTCGAGCTGCGGCCGACTTTTTGACGCGGCCGCGGCCCTGCTCGGCATCTGCCGGGTCAACACCTTTGAGGGCCAGGCGGCCATGGAGCTCGAGGCCCGGGCGGCCGAAGCCCTGGGCACGAACTCACTGGTCGAAACCAGAGAGTTCAGAGAACTTGACCCCGGCCGACTCTTTCGGAAAAGTAATGGCCTGCTTGAACTTCGCGTTGACGCATGCATCAAGCGGCTTGTGACGACCAGACCGGACAGCGAGGCCGCAACAGCCCGGGCCGCCCTTTATTTTCATGCATTTCTTGTATCGGGCCTGGGAAATATGCTACTGTACCTGCATGAACAAAGCGGTATCAAGACCGTTGTCTGCAGCGGCGGCTGCCTGCAAAACCGGATCCTGGCCGAGGGATTTGCTGATTTTTTCGCCCGGGCCGGGCTCAACCTTTTTCTCAACCAGCAGGTCCCGCCGGGTGACGGCGGCCTGGCCCTGGGCCAGGCAATCATAGGAGCTCATCATGTGTCTGGCAATACCCATGCGGGTCCTTGAGGTGCGCGGTGCCCCGGACGATCCCCTTTCCTTTCCGGTCGCCCGGGTCGACGAAAACGGCGTTACCAAGGAAGTGCGCCTGGACATCGTGGACCGGTGGCCCCAAAAGGACGATTACCTGATTGTCCATGCCGGTTTCGCCATCCGCTGCCTGGACGCAGGCGAGGCAGAAGCCAACCTGAAACTGATGCGGGAGATGGCGGACCATGTCGCGGATCGGGATATCTGAGGGGTTCCGCGATCCGGAGCCGGCAGGCCGCCTGGTTGCCATGATCCGGGAAACCGCAACCGAACCGGTGCGGATCATGGAGGTCTGCGGCACCCATACCATGGCTATCTTCCGGCACGGCATCCGCTCACTGCTGCCGGACACGGTCCGGCTCATCTCCGGGCCGGGCTGCCCGGTCTGCGTGACCGGCGCCGGCGACATCGACGCCTTTACCGAACTGGCCGGGCGTCCCGACGTGATCCTGGCAACCTTTGGCGACCTGCTGCGGGTTCCGGGCAGCACCGGGGCCACCCTGGCCCGGGCCCGGGCAGGCGGCGGCCGGGTCGAGATCGTCTATTCCCCGGCCGAGGCCCTGAACCTGGCCGAAGCCAACCCGGACGCCACGGTTGTCTTTCCGGCCATCGGCTTTGAAACGACTATCCCGGTCATCGCCGCTGTCGTGCTGGAAGCGCGCCACAAACAGATCACCAACTTTGTCCTGCTGGTCTCCCACAAGGTCGTGCCGCCGGCCCTGGAACAGCTGCTCTCAGACCCGGATCTGGCCCTGGACGGACTGCTCTGTCCCGGTCATGTCAGCGCTATCATCGGCTCCGACGCCTATGCCCCTTTTGCCGAAAAATTCAACACGCCCTGTGTTATCGCCGGTTTTGAGCCCCTTGATATTTTAAGCGGCATCTACGCGATCGTCCGCCAGGTCGGTGCGGGTCGGGCCGAGGTGGAGAATACCTATGGCCGGGTGGTCGGCAGGAAAGGGAACACCCGGGCCCAACAGCTGACAAGGCAGGTCTTCGCGCCCTGCGACGCTCCCTGGCGGGGTCTTGGCATGATACCAGGCAGCGGCCTTGTCCTGCGGGACGAATTCCGCGACTTTGACGCCCGCTACCGTTTCGGGCTCAAGGATAAAGCAGGAACTGAACCCAGGGGTTGCCGCTGCGGCGAGATCCTGGCCGGCAAGGTCACCCCGCCTGAGTGCCCCCTGTTCAACAACCGCTGCACCCCGACCTCTCCGGTCGGGCCGTGCATGGTCTCCAGTGAGGGCACCTGCGCCGCTTACAGCAGGTACGGTCAACCTGACCAGTACCGGACATCCCGAGAAAATTCCGCATAGCATCGGCAATTTTCCTGAACCGCCTGTCCCTGATGCGGCTGTTTTGCTCTGCTTCTCAAAAAAGAGATCACTTCAGCCGGACCGCGCGATGCCATTTTTTGCAGGAACAAATCTTTATCAACGCGCAATCCTGGTCACATACCAGCGTGTAACCTCCCGGAAAACACCGTTCTTAACCTGGTGCCGGGTACAGCTGTCCCGGAGCGCTCTAACCGCATCATTCCTGCTTGTTTTGGGGGCAGGCATATGATATAG
>JAJRTB010000249.1 GCA_024278495.1 Deltaproteobacteria bacterium | reverse complement strand
GCTCGCCCGAGACAATGTCCACGTAGATGCCGGGCCGTTTATTGTCCCAGTACTCGTTGTGAAACGACGGCTCGGTCCCGTCCTCTTGGGTAACTTTGTACTGGAGCGGGGTCAGCTTCTTCCTGAGGTCTCCCTGGCTGGTAGTCTTTCCCTTCCTGTCCCTGCCCCACACCTTGTCCAGGAACCTGTCCCGGCCTGAACCGGACCGGTAAAAACGGTAGCGAAGCGGATTTTTCTTATAATAATCCTGGTGATACTCTTCAGCCGGGTAAAAGGGGACCGCGGGGAGGATTGGCGTGACTATGGGCCTGGCAAAAACACCGTTTGCGCCAAGTTCGGCCTTTGATTCTTCCGCCAGCGCCTTCTGCTCCTGGTCATAATAATAGATAACCGTGGTATAGCCGTGGCCCCGGTCCACGAACTGGCCCCCCGCATCGGTGGGATCGATCTGACGCCAGTACACCTCAAGCAACCGTTCATACGTCACACGGCCCGGGTCATAGACCACCTGGACCACCTCGATGTGGCCGCCGGCCATGTAATCCTCATAGGTGGGGTTCTCAGTCCTGCCGCCCGCGTAGCCGGACGTAACGGACAGCACTCCGTCCAGGGACTCAAAGGGTTTTTCCATGCACCAGAAACAGCCGCCCCCGAACATGGCCAGGGCAGTGTCCCCTTCTTGTGCGTCGGGCTCCACGACCGGCTCCTCATCGGTCAGGGCAAACTGGGCGAGGAGAATCGGCAGAGCGGCAAGCAGAACAAACCAGATAATTTTCATTACACCTTTCCTCTTCTGAAGAAAACCATGATGGCGTCGGAAAAAACCGCAAACACCGAAAATAAAGAGCGCTTCTTTTGAAAACTGTAACCAGCAGATGCAAAAAGGAAAGTTGTGACAAGAAAGATGATAAAAAAAATCACTTCCAAAGAAGGCTGACCGGACAGTGGTCAGACCCCGTAATACCGGGATGGATCTCTGCGCCTTTAATCCTCCCGTCACTGGCCGGGTCGACCAGAAAATAATCTATACGCCAGCCAATGTTTTTGGCCCGGGCATTGAACCGGTAGCTCCACCAGGTGTACTGGTCCGGTTTCTGGTTAAACTTCCGAAAAGCATCGACAAAGCCGGCGCTGTGAACCAGCTCGTCCATCCAGGCCCGTTCCCCGGCCGAATAGCCGGGGTTCTTTTCATTGGCCCCGGGATTGGCCAGGTCAATGGGTTTGTGGGCCACATTGAGATCCCCGCAGAGTATCACTGATTTTTCCTTTGCCAGTCGCTCCAGTGATGCAAGAAGTTCACGGTTAAAGGCCAGTTTGAAATCGAGCCGCCTGAGTCCGTGCTGGGCGTTGGGGAAGTACGCGTTAACCAGGAAACAGTCTGAAAACTCCAGGGTCAGCACCCTGCCCTCCCGGTCAAACTCCGGGTTGTCCAGGCCGTAGTACACCTGGAGCGGCTCGACGCGGTAAAAGACGGCGGTGCCGGCATAGCCCTTTTTCACGGCCGGGTGCCAGTAGGCGTGATAACCGTCGATATTGAGAACCTCGTCGGGCAGCTGCTCCGGCATGGCCTTGATCTCCTGCAGGGCAAAGACATCGGCGTCCAGCTCATGAAAGGCATCCAGAAATCCCTTTTTCAGAGCCGCCCGCAAGCCGTTGACATTCCAGGAAACCAGTTTCCGCACGCCGGTATTGTTCCCGGCTCCGGCAGCCGCGGCTGTTCTTCCCGGAACCCGGCGGGGCGTCACCCCGATCCGGGGACAGAGGTCCGCCAGGACGCAGCGGTCGCAAAGGGGGCGGACCGGTTTGCAGGTGCCCTGGCCAAAGGCGACCAGGATGGAGTTGATGCGCTTCCAGTACTTTTCCGGCAGTTTTTCGCGCAAGGCGTTTTCTGTCCGGAGCGGCGTGGTCGTCTCCACATAGCCCCAGATGTTCATGATCCGGTGAACATGGGTGTCCACGCAGATGGCCGGCTTGTTGAACGCCACCGCCACAACCAGGTTGGCGGTCTTGCGCCCCACGCCGGGCAGTCTGACCAGTTGTTCCACCGTATCCGGCACCCGGCCGTCAAACCGTTCCCGCAGGACACCGGGCAACTCCGCCAGGTATCTGGCCTTGTTGCGAAAAAAGCCCACAGGATAGATGATTTTCTCAAGTTCCGGCACGGACAGTGTTGCCAGTTCGTCCGGCGTAGCCGCCTTTCTGAAAAGACGGCGACTGGCAGCGGCCGTTACCTCGTCCCTGGTCCGGGCCGACAGGATCGTCGCCACCAGGATCCGGAACGGATCCTTTATCTGGGCGGCAATCAAATCAACCACGGGCACGTCATAATCACGCACCTCCTGTTCCAGCAGGGAAACAACCCTGTCTATATCAATCATGATGACCTCGTAATACGCGCCGGAATCCGGCCAAACACCACGACAACTCGACGGGTCAGGCCAGCAGACCCGTCGGATTCGTAAAAAGCAGAAAACAGCGGCCGCGCACAACGCACGACGGCAAATCCTTTCTGGCCGGACTTTAGCTGAGGAGCCGGCATAATTCAAGCCGGAACCATGACAGTTCCTTGACATTCCACAGCGATTCCGAACATAATGCTGTTGAACAATGCGCAATTTTTCTGAATGTAACCACTTGCAATGTAGCGGTTTTATAGATATTCCTGAATCCGTGACGAAAATTCGCGGCTTTGGCAACTAACGTATTGAAAAAGTGAAATATTTGTTCTCTCATTCAATCAGACGAGTTCTCACTCGACATCGCCCGTCAGAGCGCCCACCCGCGGCCCATCGGAAAGCGATCAAACCATGGGGCATAGGTTACTATAGCCCCATGGCCCGATCACTTTCACCTGTACCACGGGTGAACGCTCACGGATCCAGG
>JAJRTB010000248.1 GCA_024278495.1 Deltaproteobacteria bacterium | reverse complement strand
GTTTATCGTATCATAGATGGCTGCCGGGGGGTGATCCGGCGCAAGATTCTTTGTATTTAGTCACAGGCTATGTAACTATGCGTTTTTCTTTACCCCTAAAACAGTAAGTTGACACAGCCATCCCGGATGTACACAGGTACGTCTGCTCGCTATAGCCCCTCTATGCGGGAAGACGTGACCGTGTGAAGACGGGGTGCCTGTGACGACTTGCGATTCTTTCTGGAACAGGAATATTGAAGATGATTACAATCGCAACACTGGGGCCGGAAAATTCACACTCCTGGCAGGCCGCGGTCGAGTACGCGCCCAATGCCCGGATTATAACCTGTCCGCATACAAGTTCCCTGATTGACGCTTTTTCCCGCGGCGAGGTGGAACTGGCCATTGTCCCTATCTATAACACCAGAGAGGGCGAGAATAAAGAATATTTCCGTCTCTTTGACAAGATCAGGTCCGGCTACTGGATAGACAATATAGTCCTGCCGTCCTACCTGTCCCTGGGTGTTGCCGATGGCTCCGTCCGTCGTGAAGACCTGCGCATGCTGGTCGGCAAGGGGTCGGTTTTCCGCCAGTGCGAGGAGTACGTGGGAGAGTATTTCTCCGGCCTGTCCCTGCTCAATGTTCAGGATATTGAGTCGGCTATCCGGGAGATCAGAGAGGACGGCTTGCCGGACCGGGGGGTAATTGAAACCGAGGAGCTGCTCAAGGCGCACGGCCTGCACATTCTGGAACGTGAGGTGGCCCAGCACAACCGGACCCGCTACGCCGTGCTGGGGCCGGAACTGGCGGTTGAGACCGGCTATGATGCCACAGCCTTTATCACCAGGCCCCTGGATGACCGGGTCGGTATGCTGGTCGATATCCTGAGTGAGTTTTCCCGGCGCGGAGTCAATATCCTGGACATGCGTGCCGAGAGTGATATCAAGACCCAGAAACTGCAGGTTTATATCGAAGCCGAAGGGCATATTCAGGACGAGGTGGTGGCCGGGGCCATTACCCATATTGAAGAGCGGGTAATTGGCCGTCCCGGTTCGGTCCGCCTCCTGGGCAGCTTCCCCCGGGTGGATATGCGGACCAAATATATTTCCGCCATCGGTTTCATCGGTACCGGTGACATGAGCCGCTGGTTTGCCGACCGGCTGGAGAATGAAGGATACAGGATCGTGATGACCGGGCGTTCAACTCCGCTCCGGCCGGAGGAAATGATCGGTCAGGTGGATGTGGTGATTATCTGCGTGCCCATCAGCGTCACGGTCGAAACGGTTCGCCAGTACGGCTCACTTCTTAAGCCGGGCCAGGCCCTGATCCTGCTGGCCGGTGAATCGGAAAAGACCCTGGAGACCGCTCTGGCCGTGACCGGGGATGAGATTGAGGTCATGTTAGTTCATAACCTCTGGGGACCCCAGGCCGCGACCATGAAGGACAAAAACGCCATTGTGGTCCGAACCCCGCGCAGCGGTCGCCTGTGTACCGAGTTCGAGACGTTTCTCTACAAACACGGCGCCGACATCTACCAGGACTCGCCCAGTCGGCATGACCTGCTCATGGGCATCGGTCAGAAGCTGCCCACGGTTATCTCCGTGGCTCTGGCCATGACCCTTGAGGCGCACGGCATAACCAGTGAGGATATTGCCGGCCACTGTACCCTGACCTCGCTCTATCCCATCCTGGCCATGGCCCGGGTCCATTCCCAGAATCCCAGGACCTATGCCGAGATATTGTCCACCAGCGGCGACAGTCGGAGGATAGTCCACGATTTTTCCCGTAACCTGGAGCAGGTGACGAGCATGGCTGATGACGCCCGCATTGAGCAGCTTTGCGACCTGATTGAGCAGAACCGCGCTTACCTGAGCGAGGAGTTTCTCCGGGCCAGGATGGAGCAGGCCAAGGCGGTTGACGAGGTGCTTGGCAAGATGATTTGAAGTGAACGGTTGACCGTTGCCCTGTCCGTGTTTACTGTAGGTAGGCGGTCACAGGGTGCCTCGCTTTTGAACGATCAGTCCGGCTTGCGGAGCAATCAGGACGCTGCGCCGAACTGCCTGTCCAAAATCAAGGCACCCTGTAGCCACTTGCAAGGTAGCGGTTTTATACATTTTTTCATTGTGCCCCGTGACTGGTTACTGCTGCAGTGCCATAATTATTCAATAACTCATTCCCTCTCCTGTCGGATTTTTGCCTGTTCAGGTCCAGGCCCGCGCGACGTGTGTCGCGACACCTGTTTCTGTCCGGCCGGGGATAACATGGAGTAAGAAATATGAAATCCGTTTCAGTCTTTGATCTTCTGGAAGAGGTCCATTCCTGTCCCCACTGCCAGAGCAGGTTGACCCTGTGTCACGCTCCGCCTATTCATGTGGGCGACGGCCTGGGATGGGGGTCTGAATACCTGTTCATCTGCCTTAACGACGAGTGCAGTCTTTTCGTCAACGGCTGGAAGAACATCGAAAATAATTACGGTCATGTGGGATCCTATCGTCACATGCAGATCCCGGGCAGTGATGAAACCTACAGCATGATGGTGGCCGGCCGCCAGGCCTTTACCGGCAGTATTGTGGATCCGGACCAGATCCGGAAGGACAATGAACGGCACCGCCGGTCACGGGAGGCCGTTGAACAGTTGAAAACCTGCGTGGCGGACAAGAACCTGGAGCCGGTCATGTATCTGCTCCTGGATAATCACGCCTCCCTGGAGATCAAACAGCGGGCCGCCGAGCTGTTGACCGAGCTCAATGATCTTGCCTGTATCGAGCCGTTGCGTAACCATGAGTTCAGGGATCCTCACCTTGAACAGACCGTGAACATGGCGATAACCGCGATCATGGCCGCCCATTTTGTCAAGGAATGCCCCTACTGCACCGAGCTTGTCAAGGCGAGGGCGACCGTGTGCAAACATTGCGGCAAGGAGCTGGGCTGACGACTTTCTCCTTGCCAAACATTCCGCATGCGGGTATAAAAGGGTCGCGCGTGGTGGGAGTAGCTCAGCTGGTGGTAGCACCTGGTTGTGGCCCAGGAGGTCGTGGGTTCAAGTCCCATCTCTCACCCCAGAAAATTTGAAAGGGATTCAGGCTCAATGCCTGAATCCCTTTTTTGCGTTCCCAGGGAGTTGCCTGGCTGATCGGTCAGATTCGGCGCCCCTGATCACTTACGCGCGGTCAGCCGTTTTTAATGATATTTTCCGCCTTGTCTTGCTGCTGCGGAAAGAGGTCCGCCGGTACCCGTTCACGTCCAAGCGCCTTGAACACCATGTAGCGGGCGCAGGGGGACGAGTTGTCCCGGCAGTATTTGTTTTTAAGGATTTCGGCGGTTGCCGGCATGTTCCGCATCTTGTCGTTGAAAAAAATGCAGCCGCCAATCAGATCGCAATCGGCCATGTCTCGCCTCCGTTTTCCGGGAATGTTTTTCAGCGTTGTGCATGCCGTAAAGATACAGGCATGGAAAGGATACCCGGAACCGTATTAGTCTTTATCCGCCCGGGCGTCAAGCATTTCCCGCACCTGTTTTGCGAGGACAGAGGGCTTGACCGGTTTCTGAATAAAATCAACACCCTCCTCCAGCACCCCCTGCCTGGCAATGATATTGTCAGTGTATCCGGACATGAAGAGAACGGGAAGGTCGGGCCTGAGCTTGCGGGCCTCGGCCGCCACTTCCCTGCCGTTCATGCCCGGCATGATCACGTCTGTGATTAACAGGTCTGTCGCGCCGGGATTTTTCCGAAGATACTCCAGGGCGGCTTCCGGCCTGTCCATTCCCGTCACACTGTAACCAAGGCTGGTCAGGGCCTCGGAGATAAAGTCAACAATGGAGCCGTCATCATCGAGCGTCATGATGTTTTCGCTGCCCCGCGGCATGGCGGGCTCCGCGGTTCCCTGTCCCGGCACGGGCCCGGGCGCGGTCTCCGCCGCCAGGGGAAAATATATCTTGAAGGTGGTGCCTGTTCCGGGTTCGCTGTAAACGTAGATATAACTCTTATGCTGTTTGACGATTCCGTATACGGTTGCGAGGCCCAGGCCGGTTCCCTTGCCGATTTCCCTGGTGGTGAAAAAGGGCTCAAACAGCTTGGCCCGGACAGCCTCGTTCATGCCTTCACCGTTATCGGAAACACTGAACAGCAGGTAGTCGCCCGGCGGCATTTCCGGGTGCAGATGTCGCACGGCATCGGCCTCAAAAGAGACTTTTTCCGTTTCAAAAACCAGGACACCGCCGTCAGGCATGGCGTCCCGGGCATTGACGGCCAGGTTCATAATGACCTGTTCCAGCTGGGACGGGTCGGCCTTTATGGTCAGGGATTCCGTGTTGAGCCGATGCTCGACAGTGATGTCTTCGCCCAGCAGCCGGCAAAGCATTTTTGACATCTCAACTATGAGGTGGTCCAGGCAGACAGGTTGTATCTGGAGAACCTGTTTGCGACTGAAGGCAAGAAGCTGCCGGGTCAGGGCCGTTGCTTTCTTGCCGGTGGCGTTGACAATATCAAGATATTTGCGGACCGGGTGGTCCGGTTCCAGGCGATTTGCCGCCAACTCGCAGTAGCCGAGAATGGCGGTGAGATAGTTGTTGAAGTCGTGGGCCACGCCCCCGGAAAGCTTGCCGATGGCCTCCATTTTCCGGGCCTGTTGCAGTTGGGCGTGGAGCCGCTTGCTTTCCTCCTCGGCCAGGCGCCGCTCGGTGATGTCCACGGCGTATTCGATGATCTTGCTGACCCTGCCGTTTTCATCAACCAGGGGATAGCACTGGATTTCAAACTGACGCTTCTCCCCGTTTTCGTCAACATGGACATGTTCAAGGGTGACGGCCTTTCTCTCTTTTTTCAGGATGGAATTGGGACAGGGATGATCCTTGCCGCCGCAGGGCTCGTTGAGACCGTGGCACATGGAATAGCAGGTCTGGTCACTGAGGGGGCGCCCGCCGAGGGCGGCTGAATTGGCCAGCTCGACCCTGTAGGTGTCGGCATCAAAGACAAAGAAGGGGTGGGTCAGGGATTCGATGATGCTGTGGATGAATTTGTTCTGGCTCTGCAGCTCTTCTTTCAGAACTACATGCCTGGTGATGTTTCTTTGTATGCGCCAGTAGCCGATGAATATGGTGAGCAGGCCGAAAGCCAGGATGAGCAGGTGGGTCAGAATCATGCCGGCCCGCAGGTTTTTCTCCGTGGCCAGGTACGGCTCCATGGGGATGGACATGGAGGTGCCGCCCCGCACGTCCCCGACCTTGTAGCCCTGGTGGGCATGGCACTTCAGGCAGGGTTTCCTGGTGATAAAGGGGCGCATCAGGCGCAGATAGGGCCTGCCGTCTATCTCGGCAAAGGTTGTTGCCTCCTTGACGCCCCGCTCAAACTGCTTGAGGATTTTCTCTTCCCAGGGATCCGGCCTGTTAACCGGGTTGAGCAGCTTCAGGCTGGTCAGGTGGCCGGAAGCACCCGTCAGCTCTGAAAACTCCGCCATCATCTGGCGGATCATGTAGGCCGGGTTGACCAGGGTCAGTTTTTTGCCGGAGGGTGTGACGATGTCCCGTTCGGGCACATGGGCCAGGTAGGGGTTGGGCGGGCTTTCCCCGGTAACCGGAACATAGACGCCCCCATGCCTGGCGCCCCAGAGGCGGAAGGCCAGGTCCTTGTCAAAGTAGGCCGCCGCGACGTTCAGGGCGATCAGCCGGGTCTGTTCTTTGACCAGGTGGAGATTCCAGAACAGCGAGCCTGCGATTATGCCTAGCCAGACGACAACAATGGTTGCGGTCATCCTGTTCAGCAGGGAGTAGAGTCTGGTGTTATCGTTTGGCATCAGGAGGGTCCCTTTGCACAGGTTGTCGCTATGGGCGGCAGTGCCGGCAGGTTTTTGCGGCTCAACACGGTCTCACTCCGGGGGCGGCTCCGGCCCGAAATACACGTCATCTTTCCAGTAGCCCCGCACTGGTTTCCGGTCCGGAGCGGTCAGGATGCCGTATCCGTGCCGCCGACCCTCCCGCCAGCCGCCGCTGTAGCGTGTGCCGTCGGGTTCCTCGTAGGTTCCCCGGCCGTCCCGGTACCCGTTTTTCCATTCCCCTTCGTACCGGGATCCGTTGCGGGCCGTATAGATGCCCCGGCCGTGGTTGACATTGTTTTTAAACTCGCCGACGTAGGTGATGCCGCTGGGCAGGACCAGGGTCCCTTTCCCCTCCAGGCGGCCATCCTTTACTTCTCCTTCATATCGGCTCCCGTTGGGCAGGGTCAGGATCCCGGTGCCGTTCATCCTGCCGTCTTTCCATTCCCCCACGTATTTTTTGCCGCCGGGAAAGATAAAGGTGCCGATGCCGTTTTCACAGTTGCCCCGGATGCATTCTGCCGTGCTCCAGGCAGGATAAACGGACAGAAGAACCAGGGAAATGAGAGAGACCGTCCATTGCATGAGAAAAACACGGGTTGAAGTATGCTGTCGGTATTCATTGTACACCAACTCGCCTGTGAATTCCAGGGATCTGCCGGACGCGGGAACATGTTTTTCGTTGTTTTGTTCCGCTGTTTTGGGTAATCCTCGTGAAGGTTTTTCCTTCCAACGGTATTTCATGAAGATAACAACCAGGCTCTTTCTCTATATCTCCGCCCTGATTCTCCTGACCTCTGTCGGGCTGGGCTACATTTCCGTGCGTGATGAACGGTCTCACCTGATGGCCGAGGCCAGAATGATGGCCCGGACCCTGGCTCGGACCCTGGCCGCCACTTTCAAGTATTATCACATGGAGGAACAGCAGAAACGTCTGGGGGAGATTATCCACGCGGTGATGCCCCATGACGTGGATATCAACAGCCTTCTTCTTAATATTTATGATCGCCGCGGCCGTCTGGTGCAGATCGCCTATGAGCACGGACTGAACAGGGAAGAACTGCGGCGTGACCGGGATCCGGCTCTGTTCCTGCGGGGTGGGCGGGAAGAAATTATGCGTCAGGGCGGGCACGAATATCTCTCCGTTATCGTTCCCATAGTCAACAGCGGCGGTGATTTGCAGGGTGCGGTGGAAATCCTTTTTTCCCTGGAGAGTATCGACGAGACCCTGACCGGTATTATCCGGAAATTTGTCGTCTTTGACCTGTTGACCGCCGCGCTCCTGGGGGTGTTGCTGTACCTGGTCAACCGCTGGAGCATCACCCTGCCCATTGCCCGGTTGCAGGATGCCTCGAAAAAGCTTGGCCGGGGTGATCTGGGGCTGCGGCTTGCCAGGAGCGGTGTCAGGGAACTGGATGACCTGATCGAGGAGTTTAACCGCATGGCGCGGAACCTCGAGAAACAGAACCGCCACCGGGAGAAGTTGTTCGCTGAAAAGATTGACCTGGAGCGAGGGTTGCGACATCGGGACAAACTCGCCTCGATAGGTCAGCTTGCCAGTGGTTTGGCCCATGAGATCGGCACGCCACTCAATGTGATCAGCGGACGGGCCGAACATCTGCTGCGAAAAACAGACAAAGACAGTCCCAACGCTGAAAACCTGAAAATAATTATCCGCCAGGCGGATCGCATCACCCGTACCATGCGGCAGATGCTGGCCTTTTCCAGGAAATCCACCGCTGAATTCAGCGCGGTTGACCTGGTAGCGATAGCCCATGACGCTTTTTCGCTCTGCGGTCTCAAGCAGCGCAAGGACCACCCGCCCATTGAGCTTTCGCTTGATTTCGCGGTGGAACGCCTCCTGGCGGATGAAGACGGTCTGCGGCAGCTTTTTGTCAATCTGATGCTCAACTCGTTTCAGGCCATGCCCGGTGGGGGCGCGATCCGGATCCGCTCAGAGGCGCGCGGGGAAAAGGATGACGAAATCATCCTCACGTATGAAGATACGGGCCCGGGAATTCCCGATGAACTGTGTGACCGGATTTTTGATCCATTTTTTACCACCAAGGAGGTCGGCAAGGGGACGGGACTTGGCCTGTTCATGGTGGCTAACATCGTTCAGGAGCATCAGGGGCGAATCCGGTTGGACTGTTCGTATGACCAGGGAGCCCGTTTTTTCATTGTCCTGCCGCGCAATCCTGTTTCTGCCGGCCTGGAAGAATCTGGACAAAAAAACGGGTAAAAATGTCCCGCAGCGCCCCTTTTTGTCCCGGTTCGGACGGTAACCCGTCACAGGCATCGCATCTTCGCACAGGCGCCCTTGCCCGCATAGTCGGCTCTCGAAGTCTCCCTGCGGCCAGGAAGGCCTGCACGAATCTGCCCCACCTGTGCCAGGTTAAAAGGCCGAGGGCATTAAAACGCAGGGGTATTGCCCCGTGATCCGATACTTTTTTTCTTGTCATGGATTCAGATTCTGGCATGCCTGTTGCTTTAATCTCAGTATGGACAAATCTATGTCTTCCGCACGCGGCCGGCAGTGCACCTGCCCCGCGCATACCTGAATGCAGGGAGCACGGATGAGGAAACCAAACACAGGGTGCAATGAAAAAATGTATAAAACCGCTTGCCTGATGAGGTATGCGTACTATCTGGAGGCAGGACATGGCCGGGTCTGATCAACCGTCCGGTACCAGCTGGACGATTCTGTTTGCTTGCTGGCTGCTGGTGGCTGTTTCAACGGCCGGCAGCCTTTTTTTCAGTCATGTCATGGGCTTTGCCCCCTGCATTTTATGCTGGTATCAGAGGATTTTCCTCTTTCCCCTGGTGCTGATCCTGGCGGCCGGGCTCTTTCCCCTGGACAGGGGAGTTGTTCGCTACGCCCTGCCCCTGGCTGTTGCCGGCTGGCTGGTCGCCCTGTATCACAATCTGCTCTACAGCGGTGTTATTCCAAAGAGTATTCAGCCCTGCAGCCAGGGAGTCTCCTGCACGGAGAAGTACATTGACCTGTTTGGTTTTGTGACCATTCCCATGCTGTCCCTGTTGTCCTTTACAACCGTCATAACCCTTTTATTTGTCCTGAAGAGGAGGATGCCTTGAAGAAGAAGATTTTTGTTTTTGGCGGCAGCGCCCTGGTATTGATTATCGGCTTTGTCCTTGCCGCGTCCTATTACAAGGGGGAGAAGGCGGAGAGTTACGGCTTCCTGGCCCGGGAAAATGCCGAGCTCTTTGTCAGGCCTTATTCGCAGACCCTGGGCAATGAAGATGCCAAAATGTACCTGGTGGAGTTCATGGATCCGGCCTGCGAAACCTGTGCTGCTTTTTTTCCGTTTATCAAACAGCTGATGGCGGCCTATCCTGGAAAGATAAAACTTGTCCTCCGGTATGCCCCGTTCCATGACGGCGCTGATTATTTCGTCAAGATTCTCGAAGCTGCCAGGAAGCAGGGCAAGTATTGGGAAACCCTGGATGTCATGTACCGCTCCCAGCAGTACTGGGCCAGCCATCATAACCCGCAGCCCGAGAAGATCTGGCAGTTTATTCCCATGGCCGGGGTTGATGTTGAGCAGATCAGAAAGGATATGAATGACCCGGAAATCGCCAGGCTTATTGCCCAGGATCTTACCGATGCCAAGCGGCTGAACGTGCAGAAAACACCGGGTTTTTTTGCCAACGGCAAGCCCCTGCAGGATTTCGGTTACCAGCAGCTGCGGGAGCTGGTACATAACGAAGTCATGGCCGTGTACCCCCCCCGGTAACTTCTCAGTTGAAAATGAGCCAGGTTGAAAACATGATACATAAAATAGCCCTTGTCCTCCTGTTTGGCGCAGCCGCCCTGCTGTTCAGCGGTTGCGGCGAACCGCCAAGGATAGCGGAAGTCGGAGACCCGGCTCCCGACTTTACCCTGGAAGACTTAAGCGGCCGGACCTGGACCCTGTCCGAGCTCAAGGGAAAGGTAGTCTTCATCAACTTCTGGGCCACCTGGTGTCCTCCCTGCCGGGAGGAGATGCCGTCCATGCAGCGCCTCGCCGACATGATGCCGGAAGACTCCTTTGTCATGCTGGCCCTGCTCAATCGGGATGCGCCTTCCATGGGGGCCAACTTTGTCAGGAAGCTCGGAGTGACCATGCCGATTCTCAACGATCAGGGCAACCAGGCCGGCCGGTTGTACGGAATTACCGGTCTGCCCGAGACCTTTATTGTTGACAAGCAGGGGATCCTGCGGGAGAAATATATTGGCCCTGCCCAGTGGGATTCCCCGGTGTACCAGCAGTTGATGAAAAAGTATATTGCCGAGTAAAGGCGCTGCCGTGCCGGGACAGGTCCCAGGTCAACCGTAACCAGTCACAGGGCAAAGTGAAAAAATGTATAAAACCGCTACCTTGTAAGTGGTTAGAGGGCACCTCGCTTGTAAAGGATCAGTCCGGCTTTCGGAGCAATCAGTACGTTGCGCCGAACTGCCTGTCCAAAAACGTGTGAGCGACCAATGAACGGACGCCCCCCCCTTGATATCCTGGTGGTTGAAGATGACCGGGACATGCGTGATTTTATCCGGGAAATCCTGGTCGAGCAGGGGTATCGCGTGGTCACCGCCGGGAACGGTCAGGAGGCCCTGGACCGCCTGGCCGAGACCGCCCTGCCCATTGTGGTCTCTGATCTCAAGATGCCGGTGATGGGCGGCGAGGAACTGCTGGCGGAAATCAATACCCTGGACACGGTCAAACCCTTTGTCATTCTCATAACCGCCTTTGGTGATATTGACCAGGCCGTCCGCTTGATCAATCGCGGCGCCTATGATTACATAATCAAGCCCTTCAAGATGGAACAGTTGCTTATCGCCGTCGGGAAGGCGGCCGATGAGCTGGCCATGCGCCGGAAGATCAGGCAGCTTGAACGGATCACCAGCGAGCGTTTTCAGCTCCACAACCTGGTGGGCAAGAGTCCGGCGATCCGCAAACTGTTTCACTTTATCGAGCGGATTGCCGATTCACCCGGAACCGTGCTGCTCGAAGGAGAAACCGGTACCGGCAAGGAGGTGATCGCCCGGGCCATTCACCAGGAATCACAGCGGAAAAGCCGTCCCTTTGTTCCGGTCAACTGCGCGGCCATTCCCGAGGGCCTCCTGGAGAGCGAGCTGTTCGGCCACAGGAAGGGCGCCTTCACCGACGCCCGGGCTGACAAGACCGGACTGCTGGTTGAGGCGGCGGACGGCACCATTCTGCTGGACGAAATCGGGGAGTTGCCCCTGGCTGTCCAGGCCAAGATCCTGCGGGCCCTGCAGGAAAAACAGATCAGGCCGGTCGGCTCCAACCAGTCAATATCCATCAGCGCCCGGATTATTGCCGCCACCAACCGGACCCTGAAAGACGAGGTGGAGGCCGGCCGCTTCCGGGAGGATCTCTTTTACCGCCTGAACGTGTTCAAGATCGAGGTGCCGCCCCTGCGTGAGCGGCGGGAGGATATCCCTCTGCTCATTAACCGGTTTCTGACCCGTCATGAACGCGAAGGACTCAAGGCGGAAGTGACCCGCGAGGCCATGCGTTTTTTCCTGGACTATCCCTGGCCGGGCAATATCAGGGAGCTTGAAAATGTGATCGAGCGCTGCGTTTTCCTGGCCGAAGAGGGACGGATTACCCTGGATGACCTGCCCCGGGAAATGCTTGATACGGGCCGGCCTGATACCTTTTCTTTTGGCCCGGTTCGGCCGCTTGCCGAGGTGGAGAACGAATATATCCGTTATGTCCTGGACAGGTGCGACGGGAACAAGCAGAAGGCCGCCACCCTGCTCGGGATCAACCGCAAGACCATCCATCGGAAACTGGGGTCGTCGTAGCCGGCTGTTTTACGACGCGCCCCGTAACCACGGGATGTCCAACCATCCGTTTTTTTCGACCTCAATGGTGTGAGCGCGTACCGCGCCCCTGCGAAGATGCGGTGCCCCTGATCACTTGCGTTTTTTCAAGCACTCCTCCTTTGTTGTGTTGACCGTGCAGAAGAAAAAATGTCCCGTTCCGCCCCAAATTGTCCCAGGCTGCCTGGTGAGGTGTCGTCTTTTGTTATTGTTGCGGTGTGTAAATTTGTTCATAGTCGGGACGTTGCGATGTTATCCGGAAAAAGTTTAAAAGTGGCACGCACCTTGCTTTATCTGTTCTTGAGACCAAGGTTACTCATACCTTTCTCATCCCCCTTCCCCTTCAGATTCCAACCGTCCGGGGTACCCGGACGGTTGGAATCGTTTTTTTGTTGTCGGCTCGATGGACCGGGCCGGATTGAGCGTAACCAGTCACAGGGTAAAATGAAAAAATGTAGAAAACCGCTTACGATTGAGCAAGGAGCCTGGAACAATGAACATCACTGTCCCTAAAATTTTTTTCTGGGTGATTGTCGCTGTTATCACTGTTGTCATTGGCGTAAAACTGCTTGATCGCGGACCTGTTGCCGAAAACGGGAGCATGGGGAGCGCCGGGAGTGGCGCTGCCGAAGAGATAGTGCGTCTGACCGAGACTCTGGCCCAAAATCCTGACGACCTGAACGCCCTGATCAGGCTCGGAGATCTGTACTTCGACGGTAAACGGTACCAGGAGGCCATTGAACTCTTTCTCCGGGCGGAAACAGTATCCGCCCCCAGTGTCCATATTGAAAATGATCTGGGATTGCTCTACCTGAATACCAATCGTCCCCTGCTGGCGATTCCCAGGTTTGAGCGGGCCCTGGAGATTGACCCGGCCCACCTGGTCAGTCTCTACTATATCGGCGTTTCCTACCGGCAGCTGGGCGACAGGGAAAAAGCACGGCAGGCGTATGAGCGGGTCCTGGTTGCGAATCCTTCGGCTGATCTGGCCCGGGCCGTCAAAGGGGAGCTGGCCGCCCTCCGGCCGGACACGCAGTTCAAGTAGCCTGCCTGCGGTTGATTCCGGCAGAGTGGCGGATCTCGCAGCCCGGAAGCTGCGGAACTGGAACCCGTGCCGGGTTCAGGTACTGCCGGGTGCCCGGCGGCCATCGATCAGGGTGACGGTCCGGTGCGCCAGGCCGGTCATCCTTGGATCGTGCGAGGAGAAGATAAAGGTCGTGCCCCGCTCCCGGTTCATGGTCCGGAACAGTTCGATGATCGCCAGGCCGGTTTTGGTATCGAGGTTGGCGGTCGGCTCGTCGGCCAGCACGACCTTGGGGCTGCCGGCAACGGCCCGGGCTATGGCGACGCGCTGCTGTTCGCCGCCGGAAAGCCTGGTGACCCTGGTCCGCATCTTGTCGCCGAGACCGACCGCGCCAAGGATGTCGCGGATCACGGATGTGCGCCTGCCGGTGGGCATCCCTTTCAGGATCAGGCCGTATTCGACGTTTTCCCAGGCGGTCAGGACCTGGATAAGGTTGAAGGACTGGAAAACAAAGCCGATCAGATCGCGGCGCAACAGGGCCGCCGCCGTCCGGGAGAGCCCGTCGGTGGGATGGCCGTCAATGCGGACCGTGCCGTAAGTGGGGACGTCCAGGACACCCATCATGTTCAGCAGGGTGCTTTTGCCCGAGCCCTAGGGCCCGGCTATGCAGAGGAGTTCCCCTTTTTGGACCGAGAGGGTGATGTTGCGCAGGGCGGTAACGGTACTGTCGCCCTGGGCGTACGTTTTGGTGACGTTTGCGAGTTCGATGAGGGCCATGTCAGACGGAGCGTAACGCATCAACGGGTTTCATCCGGGCGGCCCTGATTGCCGGGAAGATGCCGGCGGCCAGGGCGGTGAGCAGGGTGACGGCGTTGGCGGTCAGGATATCGCCGGCCGCCAGTCGGGCCCGGAGCAGGGAACCGGCGGCAAAATACTGGTTGCTGCTGGTGAAATGGCTTAAGTCGATGCCGTGGACCGCCAGCCAGCTGCAGGCGAGCACCGCCGCCATACTGCCGAGCAGGGCGGCCATCATGCCGAGCAGGGCCGACTCGGCAACGATGAGAAAGACGATCTGGCCCGGGTTGGTGCCCAGGGCCGCCAGGGTACCCAGTTCCCGGAAACGTTCAAAGATGACGGTTGTCATGGTGTTGGCAATCCCCATGGCGACAATCGTGAAGACAATGATGATCAGCAGGTTGAAGGTCGCATTGTTGAGTTCCATGAGCTGGACCAGGTCCGGCGCCAGTTCACGGTAGGTGCGAATCTGCAGGTCAAGGCCGGCCAGGGCGTCGTGCAGTTTTGCAACAGTCGCATCAACCGCCTCGGGCCGGGTCCCGATGGCGATCTCGGTTACGTCGTTTGGTTCCGTGTCGAGAAATGTCCTGGCGTCGTCGATGGAGAGATAGACGTGGGCCAGGTCAAAGCGGCGCAGGCCGCTTTCAAAGAGGCCGCCGACGGTGAGCCTGGTGCGGGCCGGTTGGCCGAAACTGTCCTGGGCCAGAATATCGACCGGATCGCCAGGCCGCAGGTCGAGGCTGGTTGCCAGTGCCTTGCCCATAAGCAGGGTGCCGGGAGCGGGGACATAGTTTCCGGCCCTGATTGTCCGATGGATAAAGGTTACCCCGGCTTCCCGGTCAGGCGCAATACCGCTGAGAATAACCGATGAGCTGCGTTTACCGGCAAGGATCAGGGCGGTCGTTTTGACCCGTGGTGCCGAGCTTGAATGCAGGCCGAGCCGGTCGAGCACGTCGGAGATCGTTTCCGGTTCAGGCAGGGGCCGGAGCAGGGGCATGTTCATTTCATAGCCGGGCGCGTGGATCTGAATGCCGCCCATGTCCAGTCCGAGACTGCTTTCCAGCATCTTGTCGTGCAGCCCTGTCTTCAGGGCCTGGAAAACGATCAGGCAGAAAATGCCGAAGGCCACCGCCGCAATGGTCAGCAGCGAGCGGCGCCGATGGCGGAGAATGTTGCGCAGGGCGATCCGGATATGGATGAACGGCAGGGTGTTCATGGCACGACTGTTCTGACCGGCGGTTTGCGGGCCGCGAAAAAGGAGACCAGGCCGTAGACGGTTTCATGGCGCCGGACATCCGTGAATCCCGCCCCGGCCATCAGGGCGGGCAGTCTGCCCCGGAGATTGTCGATCAACTCCGGCTGCAACAGCAGGTAGCGGCTGCTCCAGCCGAGCAGGGCCGCGGCAGCCGTGGTCGGCCGGTCAATATCGGCGGTAACCAGTCGTCCTCCCGGCTGCAGGACCCGGTACATCTCCGCAAAGGCCTGTTTTTTTAATCCGCGGTTGACATGATGGGTAAACATCGAATTGACCACCGTATCAAAGGTTGCATCGGCAAATTTCAGGTCTTCAGCCGCCTGGACGGCAAAGCGGACCGGAACATTTCTTTTAGCCGCTTTTTTACGGGCAATGGCAATCATTTTCGGGGCGGCGTCAATACCCACAATTTCTTCGGCCGTCGTTTGCTCGGCCAGCAGCAGGGTCAGGCTGCCCGTGCCGCAGCCGACATCGAGAATCCGGCGGCCGTGCCCGGGATCCACGTACTGCAGGGTTTTTCCCCGGAACCGGCGTTCCCGGCCAAACGACAGCTTTTCCACCAAAGGATCATAGAGCCAGGCCACATGGTTGAGGTCGCGTCCGGCCGTCTTAACAGGCATGGTGCATCGTCACCGGGATCTGTTTGGGGAAACAGGCGAGAAGATGGGGCAGACCGCGGAGCTTGAAGAGATGTTTGATGAGGTTGTACGCCTCTGCCCGGCTGATCTGAAATCCCGCCTCTTCAAGCCGGCCAAACCCCATAAGCGCCTCTTCTATACTTTCATGGATGACCCGCCTGACCGAGTCCGGAAAGAGGCGTTCAACGGCGTCTCCGCTGCCGTTACCGGTTTCCCGCAGTCGGGCAAGCGCGGTCTTTTCCTCCCGGGTACCCAGGTGGAAAATCGAGGACACCAGGTAGTTGTGGTTCCGGGCGGCAAGGTCTTCGTGCAGGTCCGTTACATCGTCAATAATCTGCAGGGCAATGCCTATTTCGTAGATACCCTGCTCCGCCTTCCGCAGTTTCGGCTCCAGCGCCTGTTCCAGCAAAAGCGGCGCCACAAAAGAGAGGCAGAGGAGTTTGCCGCCCTTGTACATATGGACCGAGGAGAGGATTTCCGAGGGTGTAATGATCTCGCCGATCCCGCCTTCCTCCCGGGCCTCCTCTGCGCCGATGGGAACGAGGGCGCGGAACAGGGCGTCATGCAGTTCGGCGGGGGTGGTGTTGTCGGTCAGATCGGAAACCCGGTTGACCAGCCGGTTGAGAAAACGGTCAAAGACCAGGATATGCATGATGCTCTTGAAACGAACGGCGGGGTCCGGAAAGTTCAGGGCCAGCATCTCCTTGTATTCGTCGTCCAGGAGGTTGTCGGCTCCGGTAACGATACCGCGCAGGCAGTGGTTGATCGTGCCGTACCAGAGCCGTCGTTCTCCGGGAATGCCCACTGCCCGGTAAATGGCCAGGAAGAGGATTGAAAAGAAGTTTTTCCGGGCAAAGGTAACCGGGTTCCAGGGCCTGTTTTGTTGAGGCCGGATGTAGGTCGATTCAAGGGTGCCGGCCAGCAGTTCCCGCAGGTACATCTCCACCCTGCGTTGTTCGCGCAGGGCAGGATAGAGCGTCTTGTAGGCGTGAAGTGGCAGCATGGTTACAGTTCCACGGTGCGGCGGGGAAAACGCGGCAGCAGCATGCCGGTGGTTCGCTGATAGACTGGATACTGCCCGGCAAATCTGGCCGTCAGAATCTTTTCTTCCCGCTGGAGGTAGATCAGTTGGCCGGTAATGAAAAGCGGGAAGCTGAACCAGAGAGCCCCGGGTGATCCCAGGATCAGGATGCACCCCAGGGCCAGTATATCGTAGCCCAGCCACATGGGATGCCGACAGAACCGATAGATGCCGGTCGTGACCAGTTTTTTGGGCGGCTGAAACGGGCTCGGGGTGCCCCGGCCGACAGTGGTCAGCTCTGTCGTGGCCCGACCGATGATCAATCCGCCGGTGACCAGGCCGGCCAGGCCGGCAAAAAAACGGTGCGTCGTGGGGAAGAGGCCCAGCAGGTCAACCAGTTTGCCCGAGCCCAGAACCAGGGCCGGCAAATAGAACCAGTAGAGAAGGACGGCCTTGATCTGTTGTTTACGGATGAATGGATGGTGCGAAAAGAGGATCATGGTGCTCCATTGGTTTTCTGCCTGGTCTCCCGGCCTGCCGGAACAGGCAGGCAAATCCCCTGGTCGTTGCGCCTTGCGTTGCCTGGCCGGGACCCGGGCACCTTCGGCTGGACGGGTCGTTTCCGGTTTCGGGAGAGTCATTTCTGAGATCGTTTCTCAAAAGGTAGTCATTTCGGCGGGGGAATGCAAGCCTCTTTCGCCACCCTGCCCGCGTCTAGTCGGAAGTGGATGGAGCCTGGACGCCGTTTTTGACTGTACAACCGTTTTTTTTTATTCAATCCCTTGACCCTGGAGTATGCTCCAGGGTGTATAGTATATACAGCCGGATGTTTCAGGAGGACTTCAGAGGAAAAGAGAATGGCTGAGTGGAAAAGGATTGCCGGGGTTGCGCCGGGTATTCTGGTCGCCCTGCTGCCGCGCCTGGCCTGACCGGCCTGCTGGCCTGCTTACGCGGCCCTGCTCGGTTCGGTCGGACTGAATTTTCTCATCGGTGATACCTACCTGCTGCCCCTGACGGTTTTTTTTCTGCTGATAACGCTTGCCATGCTGGCTTTTCGGGCGAACAGTCGTCGGGGCTACGGACCGCTTGCCGCGGGAACGGTCGGGACAATCGGTATTGTCGTGGGGAAGTTTTACCTGGACAGCGGGGCGGCGGGTTCTGCCTGGATCGTCCTCCTGATCGGCGCCTCCCTCTGGAACGCCTGGCCTGTCAGGAAAGCGGGCCGCAGGATAACCGGAAAATAAAAGAAAAACAATGAGGTGTGTGACATGACAAAGCGAACCATAGAAGTATTCAGCGCCGGCTGTCCCCTGTGCCGGGACACGGTGGAGATGGTCAACAGCCTGGCCTGTCCGTCCTGCGAGGTCACGGTGGTCGACATGCATGAT